>NZ_JABMCQ010000029.1 GCF_013179575.1 Sphingobacterium shayense
AAAACAGCAAAATGGAAATAATATTAAATTTTCAAGATATTCCTCTAAGAATATTGCCAATAATTTTCGGAGAAGTTTGTATGACCAAATTAATTGGGTTCCCGAATGATCGGTATAAAAGACCCCCGAGGAGCAGGCAGTACTACGTTGTTATTGCAGGATCTAAAATATGACTTAGGGGATCAATTCAGTAAAGCGTTATACGTCACGGCTGATCATCCTTGGTTTTGTAGTCACAGCTTATTAGACACTTCGATGGACTGGTATCAGTAAGGAGGGGAGATATTATTCATCGACGAAGTACATAAATATCTCTCTTCGTAAAGAGAACTCAAGAATATATATGATGTAATACCTCCGTTAAAAGTAATTTTTTCAGCGACATCTGCATTAGATATCTATCGAGGTCAGGCAGATTTAAGTGGACGAGTCATCAGTTATTCATTACTTGGGTTGTCGTTTGGGAAGATCTGATTTTTGCAGGAACATCGTGCTTTTTGTCTATTTCTGTCGATGATATTCAAGATCGACACCGTGAAATTAGTGGAGACACAGCGTTGACGATGCAACCATTACGAATATGGTAAGTTTTTTGCGACGAAGCTGTCTACCGTCCTAGCCGGGATTATATAAGTTTAAAGAATACAATTCTTTTTCAAGAAACTGTCACTGCAAGAACGACAATATGTTGAGAAATCGTAGTTGTTACAGAGACATTTTTCGTATATTTATATTTATGAAAGAAGTGATAAAGGAAATATTGATTCAAAATCAAGAAAGAAATCTCGCTAAAGGGCTTCGGATGCGTTATACAGGAATATCATTGGATCTTGAAAAAATTCAGGCTATAATTGGCCCTCGTCGTGTTGGAAAAACCTCAGCCATGCAGTTGGCTATCGAAGAACTAAAAACACTTCGGGGGGTATCCGCCGAGTATATTATCTATTTTAACTTTGAAGATGAGCGTATACAATTCGAACCTCATCAACTCGATTTAATTTTGCAAGCTTGGCAGGAACTCAATCCAGAAAATGAGTTAAAAAACGCGTGGTTTTTTTTTGATGAGGTACAAGCCGCACCAGGATGGGAACGTTTTTTAAATCGGATCAACGAAACTATTTCCAAAAGAATTTTCTTTACCGGTAGTAATAGCTCTGTGCTTCATACTGAGCTTAAATCAGTATTGCGCGGCCGCAGTATAGCGATCGAGTTATTACCTCTTTCTTTTAAAGAGTATTGTGAATTCAGTAATATTGAACCATCAGAATATGGTCTAGCTAAAAGTAAAACCATTGCCTTATTTCATCAATATTTGGTTCGCGGGGGGTACCCAGAAACTATAAATTTGCCCTCGCAGCAAATAAGTATTGCCTATTTACAGGAGTATTACAATGCGATGTTGTTGCGCGATATTATAGAATATAACCAATTAAGTAACTATAGTTATTTAAGAAGCCTATACCGTCAAGCAGCCTCAACTATTGGAAAAATTGTAAGTACGCGACGATTGCATAATCATCTCAAATCGCAGCAATATAGCGTTGGCATAAATAGCGTTTATGAGGCGATGGATATTGCGGAACAGGCATATTTGTTTAAGAGGATTAGTCGTTTTGACTATTCGGACAGCAAACGTGAAAAATCTGATAAAAAAATCTATTGGTTGGATAATGGATTATTAAATGCTAATACTGCACAATATACAGGTAATAATGGGTTACTGTTAGAGAATCTCATATTTAAAGAGTTGTATCTTAAATTTGGTAGTATTTACACAAACAATATCTATTATTATGCAGATGCCTCGGGAGAATGCGATTTTGTGGTGTATCAAGAAGGAGGTGTTGCTTTACCTGTCCAAGTCAGTTGGACGTTAACCGATTCGGACACGAGGAAAAGAGAGATAAAAGGATTGCTGAACGCCGCCGCTTATTGCAAAGCGGAAACGGGATGGATTATTACACTCGATGAGGAAGAAAAATTGACTATCGACGGGGTAGAGGTGAAAATAATGCCGGCTTGGAAGTGGTTGTTACGATCGTAATGATGTTAGCTCTTAAGAGGCTGTCAAGTGAATGGTTCGCTCCTTTCTACCTAACTGGCGCTGAATTAGAGAACTCCTTTGCCTCGCTTTCATTGGTCTAATTCCGATTGATGTTTGTTAAATTATATAGTCTATCTGCGAAATTTGTTGGTTCGGTGTAGGATAAATAAATATGAAATTGGATTAAGCTATCTAAAAACAGAGGGGAATTCACTATCCGAATTCCCCTCGTTCAGTTGTTATGATGTTTAGTTTAAATTTATTTCACCGTCAATGTCGCCTTATCATTCCCTGCGGAAAGGTCGACTGTTAACACATATGTTTTGCCATCGGCTAACGCCTGACCTTGTGTAATCCCAAGATTCCCCGAATCAC
The DNA here is from genome assembly GCF_013179575.1 of Sphingobacterium shayense. GTDB lineage: Bacteria > Bacteroidota > Bacteroidia > Sphingobacteriales > Sphingobacteriaceae > Sphingobacterium > Sphingobacterium shayense. The sequence continues at coordinate 2,420 of NZ_JABMCQ010000029.1, forward strand.
GTCCGTTCGTGCCATTACCCACAAAGATCAGATCGCTAGTTGTGGTCAACGTCGCTGATGAAAACTCTCCTCCCCAGTTCTTTTGATGGAAGAATTTGAAGTTTATGTTGTCAGCGTTAACGGTTTGACCTGCCACAAGGGTTATCTGGTATTTTTTACCTCCGATTGGCGCCATACACAATGCTTTCTCGGTGGTCCATCCTACAGCGTTTGTTAACGCAGGTTTACCTATACCTTCACCTATAATCCAAATTGCACCGGTTCCGTCTTCGCGCAAAGTCGCTAGCTCATTTTGATCCATCGCTTCTACAATAAAATACTTTTTCTCTAAGTCTGCCGAAATTTTGTATTTCCCCGAGATTGCGGCGAACTTAAAAGTATTTCCGTCAGTCGTAATGAAATCAGAATCAATCCACCAGTCAGAGAGATCTTCAAAGCCATCAATTGTCATTTCCTCTCCTTGATTAAGCTGAAGGTCGGTGTAAAAAAGATTATCGTTTACACGTTTCATGACCGAGCCATTTACTGCGTAAGCAACAATAAACGGTGAGGCGCTGAAATCAAATGTGTTGAAAGAAATACTATAGTTCCCCGAACTTGAGTTGGAGAATGGAATTTCCGTTGTTGACCCCAAGACAACGGTATTTCCTTCGTACCCGAAGGTCATCTGGTTGCCATTATCTCCAACTTTCGGGCTTTTAATGTATCCCTTTACCGAGAATGGAAAATTCTGTGTCGCAGCATATTGATTGGTTGCTACTTTTTCCATTTTGTATTCGCCCGTTGAAGTAACTAGCGTTAGGAATGGAAAATCGGGTCTGGACAAATTTAGCTCATAGCTTTCCTCAGTTATCGTTTTATTTATATTTTGAAGGACGACTTTGATTGTAGCTACCGCATTAGGAACATCTTTATAAAATGGCACCCATATCTTGCCCGCATAATTGCCGTTTTCTTTTGTTCGAACCACCGTTTCCTGAACGAGGTCATCGGTATAAAACAGTTGAATTTTTACCGTGGATAGGGGAACCTGCGGGTCGGAAACTGCGACGTTAAAATCAAGGCTATCACCAAATAAAGCAGATGAAAAATCTGATTGAAGGTCAATGGTTGGGTTTCCGGTAGTCTCATTCTCCGATTTTTCGCAGGAGAAAAATACCGCGCACAAAGCGAGAATGCAATAATATTTGAAATTAATACTTTTCATATGCTAACAATTATTTCCATTGGTAGGATGCAACAGCTTTCACAGGAATTTCATAACTGAAATGACTAGTGCCGTCGGCTATTGTAATATTTTGAACTTCGTTGGTATTGTTTAGTGCCACAAGAGCGAAGCTACCATCGACGTTTTTAAAGGCACTGTATATGAATCCGTCTGCGGTATACCCTCTGGTTCCAATGCGCACAGCTCCCGGTTTCACGACGCTCGAAAGGTGTCCGATGATGTAATAATGGGAATTACGGATAATCGTCTTGTAGTTGCTGCTGTTTATGTCAACAGCACCGTAGCATGTCTGACAGCCTCCTTCTCGGTTTGGTCCCCTCTCCGAATCGAGCATCAAGTTCCAAACGATGACCGCTTTGCTCCAATTGTTTACCGTTCCCAGTGCGACCTCCTGCATATCTTCCATTAACCGGGTTGTCAGGTTTTGACCATCGTTCCACGTGCCGATGGAGGTTTCTGTGAAAATTATTTCTTTGTCTGGCCGCTGCTCATGGATATCTAGTAATTCGGCTTTATCACCTCCATAATTATGGTAAGCAGATCCTGTTAAGAACGAAGCGGCTGCCGGGTCGTTATAAATATTGATCGGGTAATCATTTTGCGAGTCTATATTGTCATAGTTATAATTATGATCGAACGCATATATTTTTGTTTGCAGACCTGCCGCACGGAGTTTTGGTCCTAAGGCTTCTTTTACAAAGGCCTGTTGTTCCTGCCAGCTCATGTATAATGACGCGGAGTTTCCACGGTTCAAAGGTTCATTCTGAGCCGTTATTGCATCGATGTTTATCCCCTGCTGCTGAAATGCTTGAATCCATTTAACAAAGTAGGTTCCGTAATCCTGGTAGTGCTTAGGGTTCAACTGGCCATCGGTCCAGGAGTCGTGGGGCTGAAGATCATTTAAATTATTTACCTTCATCCATTTTGGACTTGTCCAAGGTGATCCGATGATCTGTACGTTTGGATTTATTGCTAGAATTTCTTTTAGGATAGGGATGACGTAGTTTAGCTCTTCGTCTTGTAAGGCAAAGTTTCCTTCGCCCGGAGTGTCCCAGCAGGTGTATTCTGAGAGCGAGAAATCTGAACACCCGATTGCTATACGGATATAGCTCATTCCGATCCCTTGGGTGTCGGAAAAAGTTTCGCGTAGAAATTTTTCACGATCTTGTTTATCCATTTTTAGAAGGTTGTAACAGGTCGAGCCGGTAATTGCTGCCCCAAAGCCATCCATTGTTTGGAATGTGGTCGTTGGATCTAACGTAATGGTGTTAGGCGACATATTGTCTTTGCTGCTAAAATCTTTGTAATGCGTATAAAGATCGTAAACCCGGTTGTTAGAAGTGACAACGATCTTAACGTCACCCTCGGTTTTGGTTCCAGAACTATCTGAGGGAGTAAAACTATCGTGTGTGCATGAAGATGTTGCGATCGCTCCTGCTAACAAAAAGGTAAGTAACATAGATTTTTTATTTTGAGTTTTCATGGATTTGCTGTAAAAAATTAATAGCCGGGATTTTGAACAATTTTTGGGTTCTGATCAATCACTGTTTGCGGGATTGGCAACCGATAGGAATTGTTGTCAAAAGGATATATCTGCTTCAGACGTCCTTCGTCTTTGTTGTAAACGGCATTCATTGTGGATTCTATCCTATCTAGTCGTTTTAAGTCGAACCAGCGCTGTCCTTCGAAAGCCAGTTCCAGCCGTCTTTCTTTAAGTAAGGCATTAAGCATCGATTCTGATGACGATTTAGTTGCGTTACTAAGTGGTGGCAATTCGACTCTAGCACGCACTTGATCGATTATCGCTGCTGCCGCTGACAGATTTTGTGAGGGCCCATTGATGAGCGCTTCGGCTTTTAGCAAAAGAATGTCGGCATAACGAATTTTTATGATGCTGTTAAATGCCGAGCGAAGCTTAAACATAAACGGATAGTTACTGGCCGGATAATAGTTGCTCCATCCTGCTGCGTAGTAGACGATCGATTCGTTGAAGCGTATATCATCTCCTTCTTGCTCGAATGTTTTTATTAAATCGCGGGAGGGTGTGATCCATTTGGCCCATGTGAAGCTGTTATCATAGTTTGTCAGATCGCGACCAAACATCCATGTCGCCCAGTTTCCACTTCCGGAGAAGAACTGTGCTTCCAAGATTGACTCCTTGGTGTTGCGCATTTTTATGTCCGTCTGTGCTTGGTTCATACCGAACAGATCGTTGTAATTATCCGTTAGTGCGTAGCCTTCTGCGGCGAGCTCATCAGCGTATTGGATTACTTTGTTGTAATCGCGGAGTGGTTTCTCTGCGTATACTTTCGCTAACAGTGCCTTTGCGACAGACTTTGTGAAGAGCGTTTTGTCGCTAGGATCCGTATCGGGCGCTGTAGATATTGCGTCTAAGCAGTCTTTTTCGATCTGTTGATATGCTTCCTGCTCTGTGTTTTGTGCAGGAAAGTAGTCATCATAGACCTCACCTATTGTTTCTGAGGTGATATCGCCCGCTATAGTTGTGATGACAGGAATGTCTCCCCATATACGAACCATGTCAAAGAGTACAAGAGCACGGAAAATTTTTGCCTGAGCCTTCATTTGCGTGCGCTCCGCGGTGGTCAGCGCGTTGTCTTGTACAGAGTCTATATTTACGATCAAAACGTTAGCTCGTGCGATATCTTCCATATAACGGTTCCAGTCGCGCAGTAGAACGGAGTTCGACCCTTCAATAGCATTATTTTCAAATGGCACCACTTCGGCACCCGTGGTTCCAGCATAAGCGTTGTCCGAATGGGCGTCCGCTATGAGTAGCATATCAACATACCAGTGTTCTTGCCGGTCGCGCATCTGACGGTAAATGGTCTGTAGATGATTCTGCACAGCAGCTTTGTCTTTGAAGACAACCTCTTTACCTGTTTCATCAACACCTTGGGTGACGTCAGAGAAAGAATCTAGGGGATCCTTGTTCAACGAACAGGATACGGTTAGGAGCACCACTGTAGAAATAAAAAGAGATTTATAAAATATATGTAACATGATTTCTGATCAATTAAAATTCAAGGTTAACGCCAATTACAAAAGCTTTGCTCTGTGGGTAGGTTCCCCAATCGATCCCCTGTACGGCGCCGCTATTTCCCCACTGGTTTACTTCAGGATCCATTCCTGTGTATTTGGTAAAGGTTAATAGGTTGCTGGCCGAAACAAAAGGCTGTAGGCGGCTTATCCCGATATTTTTGAGTTTTTCTCCTGCGAAGTCGTAGCCTAGCGATAGGTTCTTCAAACGTAAATAGCTTCCATCTTCTATAAAATAAGTCGAGTTGCGCATTGTGTACCCTGCTTTAGGGACGTCAGTCTGTTGACCGGGTATTTGCCAGCGATCAAGCACTCTTGTTGTCTGATTCTTACCATCGTACATCCCCTCGGTTTCCATTCGTGAAGCGTTGAAGATATCATTACCATATGCGCCTTGGAACAGGATGCTCAGGTTGAAGTTCTTCCAAGAAAGGTTATTGGTCAATCCGAATGTAAAATCCGGATTGGGATTACCTATGTAGGTACGATCAGTAGAGGATATTTTCGCATCTCCGTTTAGATCTCTGTACATGAGCTCGCCAGTTTCAGGGTCAACGCCGTCCGATATATATCCGTAGAAACCGCCCATTGATCTTCCTGGCTCGTTGCGTACGACCTGCTCATTTACGAGTTCGCTCGTGCGACCATCCATGTAGATCTGTTGCAGATCTAAGCTTTCAAGGCGGTTTCTGTTAAACGAGATGTTAAACTCTGTATCCCAGGTCAATGCCTTTGTGAGATTTTTGCTGCTCACCGAGAACTCAAAACCTTTGTTCGTCATTTCACCTTCGTTTCTTGTTATACTGCTAGCTGCAGCTGCTCCCGCAGGCAACGAAACGAACATAAGCATATCTTTGGTCCGTTTATGGTAGTAGTCCGCTGCGAAAGTGATGCGGTTATTAAATCCTGTGAAGTCAACACCGAAATTTGTTTGCGTTGTTGTTTCCCAGCGCAAGTCTTGCGTTCTTAGGTTGGCCTGCGTGATCGTAGGCAGCGCGTTCTCTTGGTCCGTCTTGAACCACTCAACACGTTGGATATTATAAAGCTGTAAATAAGCATAATCACCGATACCGGACTGATTACCTGTTTGCCCCCAACCACCGCGGATCTTTAAGTCATTCATCCACGAAACGTCGCTCAGGAACTCCTCTGCCGATAGGCGCCATGCCGCGGACATGGAAGGGAACACTCCCCAGCGGTTGTCTGGATGTATTTTCGAGGACCCATCGGTACGGATGTTCGCTGTTAAAAGATAGCGTCCGTCGTAGTTGTAGGCGGCGCGAGCGAAGTAGGACATGATTGCCCACTCGGACGCCCCTGAACCTGTTCCGTCCCAAGATATCTTGTTCGCCGCGTTGAGCGTGCGTATTAAATCACTCGAGTAGTGCGATCCGTAGATGTAGTTATTGGTATATTTTGAATCTGTCCAAGACGAACCGGCCATTCCTTCGATGTTATGAAGGCCAAACGTATTGGTGTAAGTTAGCACGTTGTCGAACGTTAGCACGGTATTCATACTTCTGGTGTCCGATGCTTCCCCACGCTGGTTACGACCCCAAGAGGTCGAAATGGGATCTAGGAACGTCGTGTTAACAGAGTTTCTTCTATCCAGCGTGAAGGATGATTTGAAAGTAAGTTCAGGAAGGAGCGTTACCAGTGCGCTTCCAGAGGCTAAAAGCCTATTTTCTTTATTTCTGTTGTTCGCGCTACGGGCCATATTTTCCAGCGGACTGGTAATGTTTACTCCGTAGAAGTTGGAGTTGTACTGATCGGGATTCATCGGATCCCAAATTGGTGCGAATGTAGGTGTGTTTATTGCGGACAGCACTACGCCACCACGATTTGCACCTGTCCCGGTGCTTACACCGTTGTCGGTGTAGTCCGCGTAATTCACGTTGGCATTTACCGTTAGCCAAGGACGAATTTTATTGTCGACGTTAGCCCGGAAGTTATAACGCTTGAAGAAGGTACTGTTTATAACACCCAATTCGTCTACGTATCCTCCAGAGAGGAAATATTTGAGTTTCTCGGTACCATCGGTGATGGAGACCTGATAGTTTTGTATACGCCCATTCTGATAGGTTTCTTTAAACCAATCCGTTTGGTCCGTTAGGGTTGGAGGGAGCGTCACCAGACCGATTTCCTTTTGGAGTTCCATATACTGCTGGGTGTTGAGAACGTCCACGTTGCTGGTCACAACATTTTGTGTGAGCTGTGTGTTGAAACTTATTTTCCCTTGGCCGCTGGTACCAGATTTCGTGGTGATCAGCACCACGCCGTTTGCTGCACGGGAACCATATATTGCGGCTGATGAAGCATCTTTCAGGATCTGCATGCTGGTAATATCGCTCGGGGAAAGGAAGCGGATATTATCCACAGGGACACCGTCGACAACGTATAAAGGATCGTTGCTACCATTGAAGGACGTTGTTCCCCGAACACGGATTGACATTTCCGATCCCGGAGCTCCGTTTGGCTGCGTCACGGCAACACCCGCTGCCTTACCTTGGATTGCTTGGGCAACGTTTGTAATCGGCCGCTGATCGAGGTCTTTGGTAGACACGGTGGAAATGGCTGTTGTAACGTCCTTCCTTTTTACCGATCCGTAGCCGATGACTACGATATCTTCCAGCATATTGTCAGCTAGATTGAGTTCGATTGTCATTGGCGTGCTTGCAGCGCGTAAGGTAACTGTGCTGTATCCGATAAATGATATCTGCAAATCACTGCCAGGGGGAACGCCGGATAGCGTAAAATTTCCTTGGGCATCCGTCAGGGTGCTGATTGAAGTCCCTACTACGGCTACGGTCGCTCCGGCAATTGTTTGGGCAGTTGCAGCATCGTGAAGTGTTCCAGTTACCTGAATATTTTCTTGGGCCAGTGCAGGTGAAATCGTGCATAGCGCAAAAAAGATAAAAGCGAGAATTTTAAATCTCAACATAGAAATTAACATAAGTTTGATTAAGCGTATTTGTATAATAATTGTTAGCTCTCTGCTACTTTAGGTTTATCAGAGACTATTAATTACAAATTTAACAGGAAGATCGCGGACTAACGACTCGATCGGTACCTATAGAAGTAAAAAGTAGGTTGTTTTTATTTGTAATGGTTTGTTTTACAATATGTTGTTTTATTTGGCGTCTGAGCAAATAGTATGTCAAAAAAAGGGAAGCGAAGCTATTTCTTTTCAAATCCACCAATTAACAGGACTGCTTTTTCGAATTCTTCCTTGCTTCCCAGGATACTGTTTCTGACTTTCACGCGGTAGTTATAAATGGTCTGCAATGAGCAGCGCAGAAAACGAGCGATCTTTGTTGTATCATTAATTCCTAATTTTATAAGGGCATATATGCGGAGCTCGGTGTTTAAAAATTCAGACGCAGCCGGAATAATTTTTTGGTCAGCGACTAACAGCTCTCTGAATTCGGTGATGAAATTCGGGTATAGATTTAAGAAGATGACATCAAAATTCCTATACAGCTCGTCGAGTTCAGATTTAACGAAGTTATCTGTTTTGAGCTCCTTTTTCAGCTGGCGAAGGTCGTCGCTGATCGCATGTTTATACAGCGCGTTGCGATATTGTTCATGCTTTTCGATGTAGCTCGAGCAGATCTCGAAAAACTGCGTGATGTAGATTTCTTTGATATGGCTTGCTTCTAGTAGGTTACTGTTCGACTCTTTAAGTGTTTCATTTAATTGAAGTAGTTCTTGGTTTGTAGCGTGCAATTCTGCGCGGATGATGCTTAATTTTTTCTTTTGTCTATTAACTTTGATGATCCCCCCTAGAAGCAGTAGCGAAAGCAAGGTGATCACGGAGAGCGAAAGTATAAGGAACTGTTTCTCTTTACGCTCTTTATCTTGAAAAGCAGCGTTGATCAACGGATAGAAGGTTGTACTTTCAATGGTGCGGTAACGGACGTTACAAAATATAGCATCTTGGATAGCCTGCTGGATATACTGATAAGCACGCTCAATATCACCCTTTTCGTAAAAGGCAAGCGAAAGGTTTTGTAGAGACGCATTATCCATTATCGCCAGACGCATGTCGGTTATCGCCGAAATGCTGAAATATTTAATTTGCGCATCAAGGTCGTTGTTATGTTTAGCAATCACGCCCAGATAATACGCGATAACGGCACGTTCGGGATTGTTATCCGATGTCCGTTCGAGCAATTCTTCGAGCATTTCCTTTGCCCCGGTAGCCCCATTTGCATACAACTTTGTGGTTGCGAGCGTTATTTGGTACTCAAGAGAGCTGGGATCCAATACCTGCAAGAGAGAATCGCGGTAAAGCTCGCTCCGTTGATAATAGCTTGCGCTATTGCTGCTCTGACCGTAGTGGCTGCAAAATTCGGTGAGTGTGGTAAAATATAGAGGTAGCAGCGCCGAATCTAAACTCTCTCTTTGAATTTCATTGAGAATTTTTTGGGACTCAATATATTTTCCCTCGGACGAAAATAAACCAGCTAGTTTGAGGTTGGATTCATTCATCGCATGTTGGTTTGCCGCTCTTTGTGCTAGATGAACATTTTTCTGCACATAAAATATTGCTGAATCGATTTGGAATTTTTCGTACTGTTCAATGATATTGTTATTCAGTGTGTAATGCTGATGAAATGATCCTGCGACGAGGGAGATTGAATCTTTTAATGCAGCGACCTTTTTTTGTTTTTCAATTTTGTAACTCTCTTTGTTTTTGAGGGTGAAATCGAGTCTTGTGCGTACAGAATCGTTAAATTGATATGCAAATCCAGAGGTGTGGATAGTTAGAAATAAATAAATAAGCAATCTGTGCATTTTAAAACAAGCTATAATTCTTCTTTACAAAAGTATAAAATTATTGGAGAGGGGTGGGTGTGTCGCTGTTAGAAGATGATGCTATTGTATATAGATAGCCTGCGTTCCTTGAGATGTCACTGGTGCAATGGCGCCTTGCTTGCACAAAGAATGTTTTCGCCTAACATGTTTTAATATGTATTGTTCAGTAGGGCTAAATCTAGTGCTTCAGTGACGTCTTGAACAGTATCGTTGAGCCTGAGTCGATACTTTTATGATACCAGGGGCTAAAAATAAGTTTAGTTTTTACACCTAATCAAGTAAATTCTTATAAAATATTTGTCGTAGAAACATGTATTGTTTACTAATTTTTTTAGAAATTCGTAAAAATTTAGTATTTTTCACAACGCTTAACAGAGTGAATGTACATTGTTCGGAAAAAACAAGGCTAATTGAAATGATAGTGGGGTAAAATTGAAAGCTTTTTCTCGATTAGAAATAGTCTTGTAAATCTTATGGAGAAATTATCGGAGAGATTTAAAGGTTCGAAGAATACATTGAAAGTAAGTATAAACATACGGCTGGTTTTGGGACTGAAATCTCTACTTTGAACGCGATAAGATGAGGCATCGTCTTTAGACGAGGCTGTGGTTTTTGAAGCTCAATCCGTGGGCACCGCAGTGTTATATAGTCGTCCGATCGCTTATCGAGTACCGATAAATAAACGTAAAACCACCAATAAAGTTTATTTTTTAATGAACTTTTGTTTGATTAACAACTAATTATGTCTAATTTTGCTACTATAAAGTTTATTCAAAAGTATAAAAAGGTTGTCTATTATTCCGTTGTAGAAAACGGAGACGAGGATGATTCATCGATATTCGAGTTGTTTTTACAAAAATTTGGAGTTGAAGAAAGGAATAAATTGAATCATGTATTATCTTGGATTAGGGAAATTGGTAATAAATATGGGGCGCAATCCCATTTATTTAGAAATGAGAATAATGCAGCGGCTCTTCCGCCTCGAGGAGTAACACGAGAACCTTCATATATAGAAAATGAAGAAGAAAAAGCCAATCCGCTTCGTTTGTATTGTCATAGACTGAATGAGCATGTAGTTATATTATTTGGTGGCGGGATTAAGACCGCGCCTAAGGTGCAAAATTGTGATAATGTAAGAATGCCATTTATTTTAGCTAATAAATTGTCTAAAATGATTGATGAGAATATACGTAGCGGGGAGATAGGCTGGACTGATGATTACTACGATATTGCTTACGAGGATAGTTTTAAACTATATTATTAATATGAAAATTTCAAGAAGAAAATCCAATCAAGAAAATCCAAATAAATTGGATAAGGGGATTATAGACAATTGGTTAGAAGAGCACGGTGATCCAGCAATTGATAGGTTGGTGAAAAAGAACTTAGCTATAGCAAATAAGATTCAAGAAGTATTAAAAAATAAGGGCCTTAGAGCTGTTGATTTAGCTGCATTAATGGGGAAGCAAAAATCGGAGGTCTCTAAATGGCTATCTGGGCAGCATACGTTCACGATGCGGACAATTACGGCAATAGAAAGCGCTCTAGAATGTGATATTATAAATATCGAACCTGAGGTTAATACAGTATATTTTACAACGTATGTCCGTTATGAATCAAATTCTAACGAACAAGAAGGTTATCAATTTGAAGATTCTTTTATCAAAGGAGGATTTAAATACGCCAATTCTTAAACGATAATGAAGAGCGGAAAGATTATACCTGAAAAGATAGAACTTAGGAAGATTATTCCACAAAAGGAATATTTTGACAATCATTGCGATTTATCGGACAAAAAATTTGCATTGCGAATCGCTCAGAGAGTGCAGCATAACCTTGAGAAAAAATCATTTAAAATAACTCTTCTTATATCGTTCCTTTGTGAAGGAACAAAATTTGCTGAATATTTGTATGAATTTATCTATGAAGTAGATAATATTTTGGATTTTTTGGTGGAAGAAAAAGAGGACAAGGTGTTTACAGGACAGATCGTAGGAACACTGATCGGGATTTCTTATTCTACGTTGCGCGGATTACTGTATGGTAAAATGGGTGAAACAAATCTCAATGGTTTTATTTTGCCCGTGATCAATCCTAATGATATTCTAAAATATAAAATATAATAGCGTTTGCGATTAAGGTTGAGTCAACCACTCTTCTAAACAGGTTCAAATATATTGTGATTTAATCCATTTGTGAGCTATTGCACTACTATTACCACTTAATGTCTGGACAACCATCGTAGTGGAGATCATGTATACTGCAGCCAAATTCCTTTGCTCTTTTCTTGAGTGAAGCAATATGATTCTCCCGGGGTGCTCTGCCGACGATAAAATGATCATCGATAAGTTGGGGGATCTTTCTAGATCTTGCGAGCCCTGTCCTTGTGGTTATAAATTCCAATTGTAGTTTTTGAAACGTAACAAAGGCGTACGTATTTCATGCTATATTGCCCGACTTTTACCGTTTTTGCCCCACTATTGCCCTACTGTCTTGTACGAAATACTTGAACCGGAAGTACCTGTTTTAATAAGAACCTTAAATTTACCTGCCAATGCTGTTAATTCAGTTGTCGCTGTTCTTTTCGATATGGAATTCAAGGTTTGGTAGTCACTATTTGTAATTTTTCCTTTTTCTTTCGCAAACAGAACAGCCTTGACTTGTCTATTATTCAATCCAAGCGCTTCCAGATCCTCTGGGTTATAAATATCCTTTTTAAACGCTACCCAAAAATCTGAACTCTCCACAAGGTAGGCCGGTTTAGGAAGCCCTTCTGCAACACACAATTCCGTCATTTTACTGATGCCGCGGCCCCATGATTCTACATAGCCGCTACGGAAAAATGCGTTGGCAATATCCGGATTCACAGGAGTTAGTTCTACCAAATATGCAAAAACTTTGGATTATCTGAGTTTAAACTTTGAAATATCTGTTGTTAAACTTTGGATTATCTGAAAATTAATTTTGGAATATCTTTAAAAATATAATTCTGAAATAATTAATACGTTCGAATTAGATACCATTGATAGGTATTGTCATTAATTGTTCAGTAGACTTTAGTTTTTTCGATAAATTTTCGAGCAATTTGCAAATTATAACGGTGCCACCAGAGAATAATCAAACTTCTCCGGACAAACTTATGGGGCTTTGTGACGCCAAGTTTTTTAGTATCGATTCGGAATACAAAATTGTCGAATAATGAACATGACGAAATCTGGTTTGTAATTGATACTGATGATTGGAATGTTGGTGGAAAAATTAACAAGTTAAAGGATTATTGTAATGCTAAAGTAGAAAACACTTTTAAGGTTTTTATGGCTCAGAGTAATCGAAGTTTTGAAATTTGGCAGTGCTACCATCATTTTCAATTTCCTCCAAACGAGAAGGAAATTGGTCAATTTTTAACATTTATAGAGTATTTGCATAGTAAAATACCAGGAGGTTTTAACCCAAATAGTATGTCTATATTGATTGTTGAAGCGATTGAAAACACAAGGTTGCATATTCCGGTATATAATTTACCACTAGTCCGCTAGAACGTTTACCAGTCATTCCGATTCATACTTTTTCCGGAATATACATTATGTCTCATAATTACCATTAGAATAATTTTATATAAGGTTCGAACATAAATATTTGCCTCCTTTTGCCGCCCGTCATTTCTTTTAATATCTCATACTGTTCCATTTCATCAATAATTTTGTAGGCAGTCGGCATTGATACGCCTGTAAATTCTACTACCTGTTGGGCGTTGATGATTGGTCGTTGATATAAATGTTCTAAAATATTGAGTAAATGATGGCTTCGTGTACTGTTTCTCTGTATTAATTCTTCTTTCTCCTTTTTCAATTTTAATATGGCATCGAATGTAGCCACCCCACTTTTTGCTGTTTCTATGATGCCTACCAAAAAAAACTTCAACCACTGTTTCATATCACTATGCGTACGAACACGCATCAAATTGTCGTAATACAGTCCTCGGTTGCGTTCAAAAAAATCTGATAAATATAAAACAGGTTTTTTAAGAATTCCTTTATCTACTAAGTAAAGCGTAATTAATAAACGCCCTACACGACCATTTCCATCCAAAAAAGGGTGAATGGTCTCAAACTGGTAATGTATCAATGCAATCTTTATCAAATCAGGAAAAAAGTATTCATCGTTATGAGCAAATTTCTCCAAATCATTCATCAATTCCGGCACAGAAGTATGTACAGGAGGTATAAAAATAGCATCATTTATACTGGCACCACCTATCCAATTTTGACTGGTACGGAATTCGCCAGGCAATTTATGTTCTCCACGGACACTTTGTAATAATATCCGATGTGTTTCGCGGATTAACCGAGATGAAAAAGGTAAATCGTGGAGCTTCTGAATAGCTTTGTTCATGGCCTCTATATAATTATGAACTTCTACCCAATCGTCTCTTCGCTCAACACCCAAATCTTCTTTATTCAAAAAGGCATCTTCTATATTAGTTTGTGTACCCTCAATCTTACTACTCTGTGTAGCTTCCTTGGCTACGTGCATACTAATGAACAAGTCGATATTAGGGATATATTCGGAATACATATCCAAACGACCCATTTGCCGGTCAGCTTGTGACAGCAATTGTTGTATCTCCATATCCGCCAATAACCATTGCTTGTTCAGCTCGGTCGGCTGAAAGCTTTTGTAATATCCTTGGTTAATATAGGTTCCTGCTTTGAAGTCTTTCATTTGGAATAGAATTTATGATTGAATTTTAAATAAGGTGAGTACTTATTTAAAATTCAATATGCTAAATTAAATAAAAAAATCCTTATTTAAAAATTTGATGTTATTTTTAAATAAGGATTTCGATGCTAAAATAAAACACTATCTTTTTAATCAACAACTTTAATCTTACCCGTTACCACATCGTTGATAGTTCAGCAATCAGTCGTTATGCTGGACTACCGGTTAGCTCTTCGACTATATTAAGAGTGGTCCAAGGAATAAATATACAACCTAAGGCGTTGACTACGGGACCGTTATTGTTGATTTAGAACGGAAAAGAAGTGATAGAGGGAAGCCTACAATAGACATTGTCATTAATTGTTCAGTAGATGCTAAAGGAGGATGATTTCCCTCAAGCGTGCGACCAAATTGTCTACGACATGTTTACAGACTGCTAGCTAACAATCAACCCTATTGGAGAAATTAAGCCTGCTGATCAAATTTAATCATCGATTGGTGCAAATAAGTTAAAACAAACATAATTTTATGATCATATATTTAAACACTTAATTTTCTTATCTTTCGACATGTCGACACGTAAAACTATCGCCATAGATATGGATGGCGTTCTTGCCAACAACATGGCTCATTATTTGGATTATCATTTCAATAAAACTGGGATTCGAATTACAGAAGCTGCGATTCAAGGTAAACCGGAGGAAAAATGCTTTGACGATCCAGAAGCTGTATATAGGTATTTGGCTATGCCCGATTTCTTTCGTACACTTCCGGTGAGTCTAGACGCACAAGAAGTCGTCAAGCGACTAAATGATCATTTTAATGTATTCATCGTGTCTGCAGCGATGGAATTCCCATGGAGTTTAGTCGAAAAATATAATTGGTTGGCGGAATATTTTCCATTTATTACTTGGCATCAGATTGTTTTTTGTGGAAATAAAGGAATTATAAACGCGGATTATATGATCGATGATCATATTTATAATCTTAAATCATTTTCCGGAACGGGTTTGATCTTTAACTCATATCATAATATCCATGAGACAGGATTTGAGAGGTTAAACGGCTGGAAAGATGCAGAAAGATATTTTTTCGGCGAGGAATAGGTCTATGGAGGGCACCGACACAGATCACCCGATAAATATATTCTTTATTTGCAAATGCGGAAGCGTAAACGGTTAACGTTATGCTGTCTTCATAACCTATTTCCTAATCTAAAGTTTATAT
Source organism: Sphingobacterium shayense (assembly GCF_013179575.1). GTDB lineage: Bacteria > Bacteroidota > Bacteroidia > Sphingobacteriales > Sphingobacteriaceae > Sphingobacterium > Sphingobacterium shayense. Next base: position 17,469 of record NZ_JABMCQ010000029.1, read on the forward strand.
TTTTTCCTAAAATAGCAATAGCCTAGCTCGGTAAGTCTGCGGATCGCTGGGCGTGTTTTTTGGCGATGTTTTTTTAGGAAAGGTTAGCCTTCGCTTGTTCCAAAACGTCGGGACCGGTTTAAAAACGTGACCTAGCGCGAAGCAGTTATATACTGGTCAATCCCTATTACAAATACGGTCAATAATTCTGTATATTGGCATTTCATCCGTTAGAATTATTTTCAAATTGGACAAACGATTGCATCCATTATTAAAGTGATATTTTATGTTTTGTTTGGATTTCGGCTTTAAATCAGTAGTGGATAAGAGCTATATTTAGCCCTATTTATAAAATCAGTTATGAAAATTTCAAACATTATTTTAGCAATATCGATGATATTGAGTTTTCATGTGGACGTGCAGGCGCAAAGCCAGGATGAGCTGCATTTAACAAAAGCATTTGTTGATAAACAGCTGGAGGTGGCGGCGTCTCAGATTACATTTTTAGCCAAAGCAACACCGGACGAAAAATTTCCAAGGACTTTTTCGAAAGGTGAGCAGCAATTCTCTGGATCTTCTTGGTGGTGTTCCGGTTTTTATCCAGGAACGTTACTTTATCTTTACGAGGCTACGGGGTCGAATAATTTATTGGATTTTGCAAATCGAAAGCTGGATTATTTAGCAAAAGAAAAGGATAACACTGGAACCCATGATTTAGGTTTTATGTTGTACTGCAGTTTTGGAAATGCTTTACGTATCACAGGAGATTCCACTCGATATAAAGATGTACTGGTTAGCGGGGCACGTTCTCTAGCCAGTAGATTCAATCCAGTGACACAAACTATCCGGTCTTGGAATCATAAGCCGTGGCACTATCCGGTTATCATTGACAATATGATGAATTTAGAGTTCCTTTTGCAGATGTCAAAAATTACAGGTAATAGCGATTTGTACGATATTTCTGTTTCGCATGCGAACACGACTTTAGCTAATCATTTCCGTAAAGATTATAGTTCTTATCATGTAATTGATTATGACGAAAAGACAGGAGCTGTCCTCGGCAAGAAGACACATCAAGGTGCATTTGACGAATCTGCTTGGTCAAGAGGGCAGGGTTGGGCCTTATATGGATATACCATGATGTTCCGCGAAACAGGTAACAAGAAGTATCTTCGACAAGCTCGGAAAATTGCAGATTACATCTTTAACCACCCTAGTATGCCTAGCGATCTAGTGCCATATTGGGATTTTGATAAGGACCAGATTCCTAAAGAAGATAAAATGTACGAGAATAGAAACCTTCGAGATGTTTCAGCAGCGGCTTTATATGCTTCGGCACTGGTGGAGCTTTCGCAATATGTTACTAAAAAGGAGGCTGCGCGTTATATGCAGTGGGCTGAGAAGATCATAACTACGTTATCTCAGGAGCCTTACCGTGCTCCATTAGGTGAAAACGGTGGATATATTCTGCAACATAGCGTCGGGGCGTTGCCACTGAACTCTGAAGTTGATGTTCCGCTTACCTATGCGGATTACTATTACGTGGAGGCGCTAGTTCGCTATAAGCGGTTGTTGGAAGGCAAGTCGGCGGTTCTAGAAGTGGCCGCCCGATAGGCGCAGTGTGGTATTTATTGCTGAACACTGTCACGATCGTTTTGCGACAGTGTCCAGTATAAAACATGTAGGTTTGCCTTAGCTCAGGGAAGTTTAACTTGGACGATTTCTCCCTTGCAATTCACTTTATTGATGTAATTGAAGTTTGACTGTTGAAATTAAGGATAACCACAAAATTGATCGTTCTAAAATGCAATGGCAGAAAGGCGATAGTTCCGTTAGTCAGTGCCTACAGGAGTCTTCTGCATACATTACTCCTGAGAAAATAAGGCCTTAATAGTATTTGCTAATTGGTTGATTTGACTTTTGTGTTTTTCTTTTACGCGGTCAACCGATAAAGTTCCCCCAAGAATGAACATCTCTTTGTTTTCAAACCGATTTCCAAGTCTATCGTTAAGCATTATCGTTCTCATACTCTGTTCTATGCCAGTTTTGTTTAGAAAATCATTCGGATGTCCAGCGGTACAGATTGCTATTCCATATTTGATAACTTTCATTTTCGGAAGGGATGGTTGGTGACCGTAGGCATAGCCTACCGAGTATACCCTGTCAAACCATCCCTTCATTATTGCCGGACAATCGCTCCACCAGAGGGGATATAAAAAAATGATGCAATCTGCTTTTTCTATTTTTTTGTGCTCTTTCAGCACGTCTTCAGATACTGGCAGCGTTGTGTTTGCAGATCCTTCTCTATGGTATTCCTGTTCTGTCATACTACTTTGAAAGTTCTGGGCATACAGGTCGGTTATTTCAACGTTCCAACGTTGTTCTGTCAAGACACTCTCCAGCTGTTTAAGTATTTGAAAGGTATAAGACTCTTTACTTGGGTGGCTGTAAACAATTAAAATATTCATCTCGGATCTTTTCTACTGTCAGTTTTCCGAGGAAAAGTGACGGAAATAGCTTGAAATAATAAACGTTATCTTATTGAAATAAAAATAGGATAAAATATACTATTGGGCAAGCTATTCATGAAGCAGCGTCCATCATTAATTAATGAAGATGAATAGAACACGTAGATACAGGGTTAGGGCTTTTGAGGATTTGCTATCGGTAAAGCGGCTTCCCATCCTTTTCGGAGTACCTCCGATAGCGCTTTGACGTTCTGCTGTTGATCTTTCTGCCCGACTAAATTTACTGTTTCCTTTGGATCGTTGATTTCATCGTATAGTTCGCAAGCGATGAATTCGTCCGTCTGGAAATCTTGCCACTCGGTGTAACGAAATTCTTTAGTGCGGACGGAATAGCCCATAATATCATTGTCTTTTCGTTCGCGCAGAAACTGCGAGAAGACTGCAGATTTCCATGATCTTTGAGGGTCCTTGAGTAGTGGCGCCATACTTAAGCCCTCTAAATCTTCGGGAATCGGAAGCCCCGCCAGATCGACCAGCGTAGGGTATATATCTACTAGTTCCACCAGAGCATCTGATTTTACATTTTTGAGAGGTTCACCGGGGTTGACTACTATGAGTGGCACGCGGGTGTCGAGCTCAAAGTTAGTCGTTTTTGCCCAAAGGCCATGTTCTCCTAGATGGAATCCATGGTCACTCCACAGAACGATAATGGTATTTTCAGTTAGCCCTAGGCGATCAAGCTCGCTAAGGAGTTTACCGAGCTGAGCATCCACGAAGCTCGTACTGGCGTAATACCCCTGTAACAGCTGGCGGATTTTTTCAGGGTCAGTAACTGGATCATTTTTAGGTATATCGGTATAACCTCGAAGCTCTTTCCAGTTATGTAGTGCTATCTCTGGAACATTCTTGGGTGGCAGGGGATTTGTAGGTGGAGGAATTGGGATGCTATCGTATAGTACCCAATACTTCTCTGGGGCAACAAATGGCAGGTGAGGCCGGCGGAAGCCAACAGCTAAAAAGAATGGTTTATCTTTCACTCTATTTAAAACACTGATTGCCCTGTCAGCGACCATCCCATCAATGTACGCGTTATCGGGCACCTGCGCACGCTCGGTCGCATGCGCTTTGAAACCTCTCGATTTTTTCAAGACATCTGTATTCTCGACTAATGCGTAGCGTCCGAGGAATTTATCGGTTACCGCAAGAATCTCCGGCGCGGACCAGGATGGAGGGTCCTGTGCTTGCTGAGGGTCATGGTATATTTTGCCTACAGATTGGGTGAAATAGCCGTGCTGTTTGAAATATTGGGGAAGAGTTACGACTTGTGGGAGTGCTGTTCGGAAGTGCGTCTCCAGGTCCCACACTTTGGTGCTGTTAGGGCGTCGTCCCGTTAGTACGGAGGCGCGAGATGGGGCGCATACGGACTGCTGAGAATAGGCATTGTTAAAGCGGATGCCTCTAGCGGCGAGTTTGTCCATGTTGGGCGTGAGCGCTATGCTGTCTCCGTAGCAGCCGATGCTCGCGCGCAGGTCGTCGAAAGCAATAAAAAGGACATTTTTTTGCCGAGCGGGTTTCTTGGTGGTGCTTGTGTCCTGCTGCTCCATGAGATTTTTAAGGATTTGTTTTCCCCCCGTGGATGCGGTAGCACTGTTCCACGTGATTAGTAGCAATAGCAGTGCTAACTTCGGTAGGATACGTTGGAGAGAACAATGTTTTGAATAATCCATATCAATATGTTTTTAATGTATTAACTACAAGGAGCCTCGGGAGAAACCTTTACGGGCTGTATGCTCTTCAAGAACACTCCTCAGTGGGCGGAATACTGGTCTTTGACATTCGCTGGATGAATATTAATTGTTATGTTTTATTTTGATAAATCGCAGGCTTAGGGTTGCTAAAAGCAGCAGGACGGCAATAACCTGGAACGTAATGGAAAGATTCACGTTAGCATCTTTTAATGCGCCGCCGAGATAAACCATTAAACCGCCCACGATGGTGCTTAGAAAATTTAAAAAACCATATCCTGTTGCAATGTATCGGGGATTGATCACTTGCGCTAGTAAAGGCATCAGGTTTGCATCGTTAGCACCCCTAGCTAGCCCGAAAACAATCATCCCTAGCACGGCGATTCCAAAAGAAGCGGTGCTAGCGAGCAAGAACAGAAATGGGGCACCAATGCAGAATCCCAGAAGAATCACGTTTAGTCGCCCTTTAACATTCTTTTGTACCCACCTGTCAGCAAGAATACCACCTGCAATCACTCCGATAAACGACCCTACCTGCATATATCCTGTGGCGGAGATACCTGCACTGCCAAGGCTTAAATCAAACTGCTCTTTAACGAAGGTAGGTAGCCACCCGTTTACCAACCAGTTGGCCATCCCTAGAGCGGAAAAGAAAAAGAGGATTATATAATACGAAGGAATTTTAAACAATGATTTTAAAGCCTCACCAACCGAATATTCTTCCGAGGGGTTATTCTGGAGGTTTTCGTTTTGTGGTTTTTTAGCGTCCTTAAGCAGGTACAACAGTAAAAATGCATATAATACACCGAAAGCGCCAAATACATGAAAACCGTAGCGCCATCCCCAGGCCTCCGCTATGTAACCGCCAAGTCCCCCAAGCGCTAAACCGGTGTACAACCCACACATATGTAGCCCCGTTGCTATTGATCGTGTCTTGCCAGAATGATAATCAGTAATAAGCGCGAGTGCGGCAGGGATATAGCAAGCCTCGCTCACGCCCATCAGTATCCGAGTTATCAATATTTCAGAAAACGATTGGGTATACCCTGTCCATAGGGTTACTGCAGACCATACTCCAACGGAGAATACTATAAGCTTTTTTCGAGAATATTTATCGGCTAGATAGCCGCCGAAGGGACTTACCAGACCGTAAGCCCACAAGAAAACAGAGGTCAGTAGTCCAAACTGTGCATCGTTAATGGCGAAGTCAGCGACGATCGGGTCGCGCATTGAGGTGATGAGCAGGCGGTCGAAATAATTTAAAAAAGCGACCACCCAGAGCAGGGCTACTACTAACCAAGGATAAAATGATCTGTTCGATGAGAGGGTCATACGTAGGTTTATTTATAAGGTTAAGGTTTATAACGAAGGACTTGATTGGTCCGTACGGCGGGCCGAACTTCGCCGCCGGGGATGATGATATTTTCTTTCCATAAGACCGCAGTCGTAGTTACCGGAGCTTGGATAGGTAGCCTGGAGCCATCTTGTTTTTCCGCTAAGAAAGGAGGGGTAGATTCGGTAACTTCCCACTTATCTTGGGAAACAAAATAGGTTAACACTTGCCTAGAAAAACCAGGATGTTTATCTCTTAAATCCGCACTCGCTAGAGACCCATCATCTCCAGAAAAAAATACGAATTCATTCTCGGACGTTGCTATTCCCGGGTTTGCAGCTGCTGTGATGGGAGCAGCCAGATCGGCGGCTTTGTTCCATGACTGGCCATTGAAGCAGAAGCCGTCTAACAAGTAGGTTCGTTCTCTTTTTTCTAGTGAGGCGCCTGAGAAAATATAAAGACTATCTGCCGTCGCTGCTGCGACTGCTAATATTCTCCCTTTGCCGGGAAAAGGGGGTAATTCTTTCCAGCCCTTCTGGGGAGCTGATAAGTCTAGTCTGAAAACCCTGCTAGAGGCCTGCTCCGCGAGAGGGGCTATTTGTCCACCCAGTACATACCAATAGTTTTCATGTTGGGCGAAAGCGGTGTTGGCGAGTGCTACCGGTAGGCTGGGTAGTTCCTTTATTTGGATCTGGTCACCGGCAAGTGAAAGCTGGTAAGTATTTTGGTAATGATTAGCGGCGTCACTGCCGCCAGCAAGAAAGAACTTTCCATCGTAGCTGGCGGAGGCTCCATATCCCAATGGCCTAGGGAGGTTTCCTATCGGCTTCCACGTTCCGTGCAGGTTTTCCAGGAAGTAAATTTGGTCTGTCCATACTTTTACGCCACCCTGCCAGGGGGGTGTGCCTTGTTTGAATTGGGCGCCACCAGCATAGATTAAGCCGCCTGCGAGTGTACCAGCGTAGCTGCCTGCAAAACCTAGTGAATCAGGGATCGGGGCGAGGAGGTCCCATTTTTCGTTTTTTTCCTGCGCATCTAGATTCATAATAGTCAGTAGGGCTAAGGTGATTAATAAGACTATTTTTTTAGCGAATTTATACATCTTTGTAGTGTTTCAAAGAAACGGGCATCTTCGAGTTCTTTTTTGAGCTCGCCTGTTTGCGTTAATGATAGTGTACCCAGTGGTAAACGGGCGCTCTCCATCGAAAACCCTAGCATATCCATAATGGCTCGCTGGGCAGGGATAGGACCGTATTTAACGATTAGTTTTATCATTTTTATAGCTTCATACTGCAGGTCTTGCGCTTCTTTAACTTTGTTGTCTTTAAAGTACTGCATTACCTGAAGGTAAATCGGTGCAGCATAATTGTAGGTACTGCCGATGGCGGCCCGGGCACCGACGGAAAGCGCTGGTAATAGAAGCTCATCAAACCCGAAAAGCATATCAAAATCATCTGCACAGATTTGTAGCCCGTCCTGATATTCGTGAATGGCGGAGGAAGTAAATTTCACTCCTGCGAAGTTTGAGGCGTTGGTAGCTATTTTCGGAATAAAGGACGCTAATGAAATATTTACGCCTGTGATGTGGGGAATATGGTAATAGTAAAAAGGAAGGCTCGACGCTGCCCCGGCAATTTGTGCTAAACTAGCGACAAGCAAATCTTCGGTGGCAGGCTTGAAGTAGAATGCACAAACAGAAGATATCGCATCTGCACCTACCTCTTCGGCGTGCCTGGCGAGCTCCCTAGCATCCTGAATCGAGGTGTGTCCAACATGAACGATAACGCTTATTCTTTTATCGACCGTTTCAACATATTTTTTCGCGATCGCTTTTCTTTCGGCGATGGTCAGCGATAGACCTTCACCATTTGTTCCGCAGACAAACAGTCCTTTAACTCCTTGGTCGATCAGATGTTCAACAAGCTTAGGGATGTACTCGAAGTTTACTGAGCCGTCGGCGTGGTAGGCGGTGAAAGCAGCAGCTATTAAGCCGTCTATTTTATGGGCAGATTTAAATTTCATGAATGGGTGTTTTTTAAATTAGCAAGGGCATCTAAATGGGGGCGAAGGTGTTCTTCCATACCTTTTTTGAAAGCATCTTTGTCTCCTTTTTTTATTAATTCTACTAGATCGGCATGGCTTACTTTAGGCGTAACCACACGTTTTTCTATTTTAAGCACATAATCAAAAAGTGGCATTAGCATCGACTGAAAGCGCTTTAGCGTTTCGTTACCGGTAATCTCATATAGTTTACCGTGAAAGGCGATCTCATTTTTGATCCGAAAGGTGGTTAGCGTTCTGTCGTCGTTTTTGACAATTTTTTCAAGTTCTTGGAGATGGTTGTCATTAATCCGCATAAATAGCAAGTCCGCCATCCCAAGTTCCAGAACCAATCGGAGCTCGAAGATATCTTGTAGCGTACTAGCGTCGACAAGCTGCGGTTGGAGAACTTTTTCCAAGCTGCCCAGCACATCGGGATGCGCCAGCACCATGCCGATTTTCTTTTTAGTGGTGATGATTCCAAGCATCCGCAGGCGGCTTAAAGCTTCGCGGAGGATATTGCGGCTAACGCCCAGCGCTTCTGCGATTTCCATTTCTGATGGCAGCCCGTCTCCTACTACCAGCTTTTTCTCTTGCAGGTAGTCCCGCAATTTAAGCTCTACTAAATCTGTTAAGGAGAGTGTTTTGATAGGTTTGAAACCCATTTCCGAATCTTTTATTGCCATTTGTGTTTGTTAATATTGCTTTCTCTATTTATTTTTTCTGATAAAACTCGTCGACCTTAATCTTTTGAAATACCATGTCGGACTGGCTTCCTTCATAAATTACGCCAATCGTCTGTTCGTCCACGGAGGTGATGCAGGAGTAGCCTCTGCCGGACCATTCATCTAATAAGACGATCTTTTCGGCCCAGCTGTCTCCGTAATCGAAGCTCGCCTGGACAGAAATATTGTTTCTTTTGCTGGTAGAATGGGGGTTACAAAAGAATAAAATTTCTTTGTTACCGGGCGCTCGGTGTTTATGTAAACTTGCCATACAGGTTGGTTCGATAAGCGTGTTTAATGAAGTGTGGTGCTGCTGCCATGTTTTCCCAAAATCTTTTGTTGTAGCGATGGCTCTCCCATTATCTGGAACTGGCAGTCCTCTGTTTCTGTTGGCGCGCATGTTTAACATGAGCTCCCCTGGTCGCAGTTCCACCACTGCACATTCTGTTGTTCCTTTGTCTATTTCTACTGCGGCGCTGGAAGTTTGCCAAGTCTTGCCCCCATCCTTACTGTAGGTAATATTCGAAAAAGGGACTCCGTTCTCGTCTCTACCTTGAGAGGGAAATACCAGTGTACCATCTGCCATGGTAATTCCACGTCCTGGCGCTGGAGCCCATAACCACCATTCTTCTTTTTTACATTGCCGGGTGAGGTTAACCGGCGCAGACCAGGTTTTACCGTCATCTGTACTTTTGGTAATCAAAAATTGTGAAGTTTGTTTGACATCAAAACCGGGTCCGGATCCTTTTGTCTTCCATTGGTGATTCCAAACGGTGCTGGTATCGGTAAGGCCTTCCACCCAAATTCCTTCATCGTTTATCACGCCATACGACCAGAGCCCAGCGATAAAGATAGCACCGGATTTTTTATCCACCAAAATTGCCGCATCGGAGACTCCGTTAAATTTCTCAGGGAGATCGCCCCACTGCTTCATGTCTAATGCTATCTGGATAGGCTCCCATGACTGGCCTTTATCAAAGCTACGCTGAACAGCGATATCCATGTGTCCCTGTAAATCGCGGGCACTCTCATACCGGGCGTCATAAATCGCTAGTAAGGTTCCGTCATTGGATGTCGAAAGTCCGGGAATGCGTGAAGTGTGTACTCCGTCTTGCATGTGCTGGCGGATCGGTAGCGCCAATCTGTACTCCCGTTTCTCTGCATAGCTTCCCTTCAGAGCGTTTCCGCCCAGCCTCGCCGATTGTAACTGGAGTGTGATTTTGTTTAATAGGTCCGCGTTTTCCCCAATCCCTAGGGTAACCCAAAAGTTGTGGACACCGGCTTTTTCTACCTTGTAATCCAGCTTTAATTCATGTTGTAGCTCGCCGGCAGGCTGATCAAAGATCATTTGGCTAGGATTCAATTTCGGCATTATCGAAGAATCGCTTTGCGCCAAATAAATTTTAATATTACGGATGTTTTTTATGTCCGTTGTTCCTTTAAATGAAAAACGCAGATCGGAAAATGTTTTACCTACGTCACTTTGATCGGCGATTAAACTTAGCCGAATGAGTGGCGTGCTTTTTTCACCTACCAGCAGCGGTAACTGGTAATAGGTAACGGTTATATTGCCGGCGAAGCCGAGACTCGCTAGTAGACAGGAAAAAATAAATAGGGCTATTAAGTGCTTCAAACTCTTCATACGATACTCTTTTAATTATAACCTTCTGTCTGGGTAATATTCGGGTTGGTGTTAATTGAACTGTCGTGTACGGGCCACAGTAAAATGTTAGGCTTATCTTTTTGGTCGGCGAGCGATTCCACCTGCTCAAAAACGACGCCCATTCGGATTAAGTCCCACCATAATTTCCCCTCAGCTACAAACTCACGTTTCCTTTCCAGCAGCACGGCTTCATCGATTTCCGTTTTTGATAACGCGCTGTATTTATTATCCACGCCATAGGCACGTTTAGCAATACTGTTCAAATAACCTAGGGCTGCGCTGGTATTCCCTAACGCATTTTCAATTTCTGCTCCAAGCAGCAACGCATCGGCGTAGCGATAGACTACGATATCTGCGTTAAAAATCCGAGTTCCATTTTCCCAGGTGCCAGCGTATTTGTTTATCCACTGGAAGGTGTCGTTTTTACCCGGATCGAAAAACGTTTCAAAACTCACGCGGCTCCGCTGATCGTCCGCCTCTGCTTCGAGGAGCTCTTTGTAGGAATCAGTTAGGAAGATCCACTGCTGGTGTGATCCAGCCTTTACGGGGTTTTCCACTACAGATGCCGATATATATTGCAAGGGAACCAGGAAGTCGCTAGGGTAACCACCTGTCGCTTCGTCGGTAACCATTCGCCAGCAAAAAATAATCTCGGGATTCAGCTCGCTACTAAAAACATCAGCGAAGTTTGGAAGCAAAGCGTGATTGTTGCTGCTGATAAGCTGATCAATCGCGGCTTTAGCTTTGCCGAGCGCCTGGGGTCCGGAATTATTTACTTTATTCATCCAAAGATAATAATCTGCCTGCAAGATGTATACAGCTGATATGCTAGCCACTTGTGGCCCAATCGCGGATTCACCTAGTAGAGAACCTGCCTGCTCTAGATCTTTTTCTACCTGCGCGTACACGTCCGCTGCCGGCTGGCGCGAAGGATACAAATCGTCCTGCGATCCTGACTCGAATCCGCTTAGAACAACGGGCGCATCACCCCATATTCTAGCAATCCAATAATAGCAAAAGCCCCGTATATAATAGGCTTGCCCCAAGACGTTATTCTTTTCTTCCTCGGAGGTAAATGCAATTTCGGGGACATGCTTTAATATTAGGTTACAGTCGTTGATGGTTGTATACAGGTTTTTCCAGTTTGCTTGGGCATGGGAGCTGTTAAGCTGGTTGGAGAAGGTGTTACTATAGCCCGCATTGGTTGCTAGACCAGGACCCCATAGACCACTTCGGTACTCTCCCCAGTAAATATAGGACGTTGAGAATGCTTCCCGCATCCGGGTGTAAGCGCCAAAGATGGCTGCTTTAGCATCACTCTCGTCTTGCCACATGGAGTTAGCGGTAATTGCACTTTCTAGGTCCACTTCTAGTTTTTCTGAGCAACTAGGTAACATCGAGCAGCTCAGAATGAATATTATCGAATTAAAAAGAACTCTTTTCATGATAAAAGTATTAAAGGGTTAATTTGATGCCAAGGGAGAATCTACGGATGGCAGGATAATTAAAATAGTTGTCGCTGTAGGTCGAAGAAGCTCCTACTTCAGGCGATATTCCCCTTCCGGAACCTGCCCAGAAATAGGCTAAATTTTGACCCGAGACCGCCAGTTGTAGATCCGAAACACCTATTCCCTCGGATAAGTTAGCCGGTAAATTGTAGAGGAAGGTAACCTCCCGAAGGGCTAAATAATCTCCTCTGAAGTTGAATGCAGAGGAAGTCCTGGAAAAATTGGAATTCCCGACATCTGGGTCGTTCGCGGTAAATCGGGCATATTGCGCGTTATCACCGGGCTGCTTCCAGGTATCCTTTACGGCGTCCACTAAGGTGTAGTTATTGGCGAACGTGTTCATGAAATAGCGCATGTATGCGTTATGGTTAATGCTGTGGCCTAGCGCCCAGTCGACAAAGACGTTCAAACTAAAACTCTTGTACGTGAAGGTGTTTTGTAGCCCGCCTGTACTATGAGGGACGGTTGTTCCTAATTCGAACTGATCTTTGTTGCTGATTATACCGTCACCATCTCGGTCCACCCACTCGTAATCCCCTGCCTGTTTGCGGCCCTTGATGCTCTTGCCATCTGTGGGATCCCAGCCTCTTGCTGACTCATCGTACAATGCGCCGGCGGCTTCTTCTGGGTTCTGAAGAATGTGATCTACCTGATAACCGTAGTATCTATAGAGTGGTTCTCCTTCTGCTGTTCCACCGAAGGCTGTTCCGTCAGCTAGCTGAATGCCGCCGATGCGGTTATTTTCTCTTCCGTTTGTCGGAAGCTCTAATACCTTGTTTTTTACAAAGCTCCAAGTAAGACTAGAGGTCCAGCTGAAGTTTTCAGTCTGTATGTTTTGTGAGCCAATTTCGATATCAAAACCATGAAACCGGACTTTCCCCACATTAGTCTGCACATTGGAAAAGCCAGAGGTGTTGGGTAAATCCATACTGAATAGGAGATTCTCCGTTGTTTTGTTAAAATAATCGAGCTGGAAACTTATTCTATTATTCCACACGTTAAAATCCACCCCGGCATCGAACTGCGTAGATGTTTCCCACGTTAAATCGCGGTTAGGCATTATCGATGCCCGAATTCCAGCATTTCCGTCATAGCGGGTGTCTGCGACATACCGGCCTAATGCATCGTATAAACCAATCGAGTTATTTCCTGTCTGGCCGAAACTACTTCTTAGTTTCATGTAGCTGATAGCGTTTTGGTTTTTGAAGAAATCTTCTTCCGAGATGATCCACCCTGCTGACACGCCGGGAAAGAATCCCCACCTGTTATCCTCAGAGAATAGCGAGGAGCCGTCGTAGCGGAACGTTCCCATTAATAGGTAACGGTCCTTGTAGCTATAATTGGCCCGACCGAAGTAACCAATTAAAACTTGACGCCATTTGTCGCTATCAGCGTCGGTTTTGTTCGGCCCGGCAGATAGGGAAGGTACCTTGTCGGAACTGGCGCCGTTCACCGCAGCCGAAAATTCTGAAAAATCAGTCTGTTGGTACGAATAACCAAGCATAGCGGTCAGATCGTGATCGGCAGTAAACGCTTTATGGTAGTCTAAAAGACCATCGAATTTCAAGCGATCTAGTTGGCCGTTGCTCTGCTTGGTGGTGCGCAGTCCACTAAATTCGTGCGCTTTCTCAAAATAGCTGTAGTTGGTGGTATGAGAGAAATTAGATACATTGACCTGCGCTTTTAAGTCGTTAAAGAGCTTGTAATCTAGACCTCCAGATAATGCTAATCTCTTGTCTTTGTTTTGAATATCACGGGTATGGTCCCACCACACAGGGTTTGGCGATGAGGCATTGTAGCCTGGGGTTGGTTTGCCATTCGGGTAGTACACCAGCTGCGTCGGCGGTGTTGCAAGCCCACGGGCGATGACATTCTTTTGGTTCTCGAATTCTGAGGACAAGGTATTTGAAAAATCGAACATGGTGTTGAAAGTCAGTTTTTTGTTGATGTTGACATCCACCTTGCCCCTTGCGGTAAACCGGCTATAATCTGTTCCAAGAGCCACGCCATTGTCGTCGGTATATCCGGCACTTCCGGCATACCGGACTGTCTCGCTTCCACCGTCTAGGCCGACATAGTAATTTTGCCAGGAAGCGTTTCTAAACAGTAATGACTGGTAATCGTTGTCCTGAAAAATGATCGTTTTCGAGGGATCTAGTGGATCCTGCATGCTGCTGTACCCTGCAGGTACAGCCTCGCCTGCTTCCAAATACCGGCCTGAGTATATTGAGCTCTCATCGTTTCCACTGCTGGCCGAATAACCGGAATTAAAATTGTAATGCGGGTTGGGACTGACGGCAACAGCCGGTCTAACGGTAGCGATATAGTCTCTAGCATTCATAAAGTCGATTGTCGATTCTGGGCTTTGAAACGCGTA
>NZ_JABMCQ010000290.1 GCF_013179575.1 Sphingobacterium shayense
GAAACGCAGAGAAGTTCAATTAGCTATAACGAATGGTACGAAAGCACGAACATTATATGACATAGACTTCCTGTTAGGGGTATATGACGAGACAAGAATGGGAGCATTTCGTTTTAAACTTGATCCCTCTGGTGATTTTTTGGATAATAATAGTGAAAAATCTACCCCCCCTTGGTCAAATGTGCGTGAACTGCAGCAAGCAGTGGTCCAATATGAGAATTATAACTTTGGTATTAATCTTACTTTAAGTTACCGTGAATTTAATATCGCAACGGAGAAACTTTAGCTTCAGTTGCAATGGCTTTTTCACTCGATTGCCCCTTCTTTATACGAGCAATTGAGTTAGTCCATAAAGGTATGTCGCAGAATCTCTGCATAACGGTACGTATGTACACCACGAACCAAAAATCGCCCATACAATACCCCCTTCTCCTACCTGTTGCGTATCAATAACTTCCCTCAATCATTCGGTGTAGTCACTTTGTAGTCGCGATCACCTCAGTTTATAGTCCTTCAAATTTTGCTTATACCAATTTCTTGAGCGACCTTTAATACGGCAATCCCATCCGTTATTATTCTGTCAAGGACTGGACGCTGTCAGTTTTTTTAGTTTTTAATAATACTTTATTAAGCGCAGCTTCGGCTTCATTTTGGCATATCGAACCAAATGATAATCTATAACCAACGGATAATCAAATGAGAAAGACAAACCAGCAAATTGGTTTTCGGAATTTAAATATTAAAAACATGAAATCTAGTATTTTAGAACGCATTTTCGCGTTAGGGGGCAATATTGACCGTATTAAAGGAAATTCCCTCCAAGAAGATTGGGAGTCCATTATTTTAAAAAGCCCGCTATATGCGAAACCGACGGATACTCCGTGGAGTAAGGCTGAAGATATGGAACCTATTGAAGGACTCGGTGAGTTTATTGCTGAACATGAAGATCTATTCAAAAAAAATAAAGATCGCTTTTATGAGCAAATGGTGGATCATTATTTTTCTGAAAGTCGAGAGGATGAACCAAATGCTCAAAACTATTGCGTAAGCAAGAAATTTACACCATTTACTAAAGGAACCGCAGATTTTGAAGAATGGGATGGGATTATCGTCGAGTCCAAAGTTCGGAACCTGATAGAAGGGGATCAACTTGATTTCATGCAGATTATGTGGTCCTATAGCTATCCTGATTTTTACTTTGTTTGCTTAAGTGATCCTAACCCGGCTAACCCAATTGTTTACGGCACTGATCATGAAGATTTCTTTTCTGACATCGAGCCGTATGGTACTTTAGAACAGTTTCTGAATCGCTTTTATACTAAAAAAGAACTAATTCAAGCGTTAGAAGACAGATCGAATTCGTGAAAAGCGAACACTTTAGGATGAGGTATTACGTGCCGACCGAAAACATAGAAATGATAAAAAAGAATAGATATTATCCAGTGAAAAAGAGCAAAAAGTCCGAAATATCAATCATTGGTGGTAGTTTTGTATGAAATAACAAACAAAAGGAAGACGTAAGGTTTTCCTTCCGAACCGACAAAACAAATCTGCGGGAACTCTTTCGCAAAATTAAATTTAAAAATGATAAAGAACAAGATAGCCTTAATGGGCCAAATTCATTTAATTTTTAAAACTTCCCGATTTAATGAGAGACTAGTGCTATTATCCTTCAAGCACTAGCCGTAGTAGCTTTGTAATCACAGACACGCCACCAAGTAGTTTGCCGAATATTGTATATGCGAAGTTAGAACTTTATAAACCAGAGCGTAAAACCACTCGTCGTTTTATCGCGATGGGATTTAAGCGTAGTCTAGCTTAAAATTTGCAAAACACCAAAAATTAAACGCTGTTTTGAAGTAGATCCTAGAGTGATTTAATTATATCCACAAAAGAGTATAGAAATGATCAATTAATACAAAAACGCATCAAATGATTGATATGCCAATCGTTTTTACTATTTTTGTATGAAATATCAATCAATTTGTAAAAATGAAGAAGCAAGTTATCCTTCCTAAATTCAAAATATTACTTGAACAAGTGGGCGAAAATATAAAACTCGCACGCAGACGCCGTAAACTGACGGCTACCCAAGTAGCAGAGCGTGCGGGACTTGCTCGTTCAACATTATATCTAATTGAAAAAGGGGACGCAAGCGTCACGATGGGCGCATACTTTAATGTTTTACGCGTCTTGGGATTGGAAGGTGATTTTTTAAAACTGGCAACTGACGATGTATTCGGGAGAAAACTTCAAGACTTAGATTTATTATAAGATGGCCGCAAACAAAACAGACATTTTTGTATATGCCCATTGGATCGGTATGTCTCATCCTGAATTATTAGGAGTGTTATCCGCTCATCAAGCAAAAGGTAGAAAAGCTTTTAGTTTCGAATATAATAA
>NZ_JABMCQ010000291.1 GCF_013179575.1 Sphingobacterium shayense
TCGATCGTCTGCAATCCAACAATATTCAAGCGCTTTATAATGGCGTCAACGGCAGACTTTATATGATAAAAATTTGTCTTTTTTTCCGGAGATTGCCATTGTTCGTCGACGTGATTTCCTGCAAGAGCCAACGATAAGTTTTGACGTTCAAAATATCCTGATTCCGTTCTAAAATAAGTTTTCCCATATTCGAAATATTTAGCGTTTACATTTTTACGCTTTTGATTATACGAAATGGTTGTTAAAGCGGAAAACAACAAGTTTTGGCGCATTGTATCAAGATCAGAACTTAAAGGATTGAGCAACCGTACGGCTGTCTCCTGATCATCGACATAGGCCAATTTGGTTAACGAATTATTTAATATCTCTCGATAACCATTACCTATGAGCAAGTCTGCAATTTGATTTAATACAACTTCTTTGTCTGGCTTTTCTGTGGTATTTAATGACGATTTTATCTGCGACTTTAATTCAATGTTATTATAACCATAAATTCTAAGAACTTCTTCAATAACATCGACTTCACGAGTAACGTCTACCTTGTATGCCGGGACGCTAACCTGAAATTCGTCCTGATCACCCCCAACAATGCCAATTCCTAAAGCTTCTATAATCGATTTTATTTCCTCATTGGGAATCGCTTTCCCAATTAATCTCTGCACTCTGGTATAACTCACAGGAAAGGTGAATGGACTAACAGGGACAGGATAAATATCTGTAACTGATGACTCAATCACACCTCCCGCAATTTCCTGTATAAGAAGCGCAGCTTTATGAAGTGCATAAATAGGCATATTCGGGTCGGTACCGCGCTCGTAACGAAAGGACGCATCTGTTTTTAAAGCGTGTCGTTTGGCCGTTTTTCGAACGGATACAGCATTAAAATATGCAGATTCCAAAAATATTTTAGTGGTTTCTTCAGTCACACCAGAATGCGCACCACCAAATACTCCAGCGATACATATTGGTTTCTGTGAATCGGCAATAACTAAATCTTCCCTCGACAGCTTGCGTTCGATACCGTCTAAGGTTACGAATGGCTCACCATCTTTAGCTTTTCGGACAACAATCTGATTACCCGATATTTTAGAAGCATCAAACGCATGCAGCGGTTGACCTAAATCATGGAGAATATAATTTGTAATATCAACAACATTGTTAATTGGACGGACTCCTATCGTATTTAAACAATCCTTCAGCCAGTCTGGCGACTCTCTAACGGTTATTCCAGAAATAGTTACACCAGCATAACGTGGTGCTGCATCGGAATCCTGAACATCCACTTGGATATCCACTTGCTCTCCCGCCCGAAACGCTGAAACATCACTAAGGCTGTACGGCTTCCGGAAGTACGCAGCTAAATCTCTAGCAACCCCGAGGTGAGACGCGGCATCCGCTCGATTTGGCGTCAATCCTATCTCATAGCGATAATCGTCCTTAATGTTATAATAGTCTTTCACGAGGCTACCGACAACAGCGGAATCTGCAAGCTCCACTATTCCGTCATGTGAGGTCCCCAAACCGATTTCATCCTCACCACATAACATTCCTTCGGAGATTTCCCCTCTTATCTTCGATTTGGTAATCTTAAACAACTCGCCGTTAGAAGGGTAGCATGTTGTACCAACCTGCGCCACAATAACTTTTAGGCCAGTTCTCACATTTGGTGCGCCACAAACGATATGTAGTAACTCAGAAGCACCAACATCCACTTGCGTAATTTTTAATTTGTCAGCATTAGGATGCTGCGCGCACGCTTTTACTTCTCCGACAACTAGGCCCTGAAGTCCCCCAGGTATCGTTTGTACCGTTTCAAGCACTTCTACTTCCAATCCAATATCAGTCAAAATAAGCGATAACTCTTCCGGACTTTTTTGGGTATCTATATAATTTTTAAGCCAATTATAGGAAATATTCATTTAAATCTGTTTTAATGTACAAAGATAGAATTTTAGAACTTTGTAGGCCATTTAACGCATAGAAAATTTAAACTAAATTCATTCACCAGTCGATCGGACGAAAAAGTAAAGCTAAATGCAACTCATTTTTGTTAATGCGGTTTGCATTAAGGGCTTCAATACTTTTTTTACGAGAATAGCAGATTAATGCTGATCACAGACAAAAATATTGCGTAACTTTGTGCTTTGATTTGAATAACGTTCAATAATATACAGTTATAATGATTCATTTCTTCGTGAACCCTAGCAACATCGTTTACGGTGTGCAAACCCAACAAGAGCTCTCTCAAGAAGACACAGCTAAACTTAATTGGCTCTTTGGAAATTCA
>NZ_JABMCQ010000292.1 GCF_013179575.1 Sphingobacterium shayense
TATAGTAAATGGCAATAAAATTTTAGATCAGTATCACACCCTCGTTAATCCGCAAATCCCAATTCCATTAGCCATACAATCCTTAACTGGAATTAGTAATAGTATGGTTGAAAATGCACCTGTTTTTAGTGAAATTGCAGAAGATATTTATCACTTTTTACAAGGAAAAGTATTTGTAGCCCATAATGTCAGTTTCGACTATAGCTTTATCCAACGCGAATTAAAAGAAGCCGGATATGAGTGGCAAGCTCTAAAATTATGTACTGTTCGGCTTTCGCGTAAAATATTTCCGGGTTATCCTTCGTACAGCCTAGGTAACATTTGCAAACACTTTGACATAACAATCATTGGCCGACACCGCGCACTAGGTGATGCAAAAGCTACGGTAGAACTTTTCAATCTATTGTATAAAAACGACAAACAAAACTATATATTCGAAAGTCTCCAAAAAAACACAGAACATCGGCTACCAACACATCTATCTCTTAAAGAATTTAATCAGCTACCGGAATCACCTGGCATATATTTATTTTTAAATAAAAAAGGTAAAATTATTTATGTCGGCAAAGCGATTAATATTAAAAAGAGAGTCCTAAGTCATTTTACGGGTACAAACATAACGCTTCGACGACAACAGTTTATCAACGACATTTCCAATATCGATTTTAGTGAGTCTGGAACAGAGCTTATGGCCCTACTTATGGAATGCCAAATGATAAAGAAGCATTGGCCAGTTCACAACAGGGCTTTAAAAAAGTATGAGCCTAAATATGCATTAATCCATTACCTTGATTCTAGAGGTTACGATAGGCTTGCTGTTATCAAAACCCACAGCCATGCTGAAGCGCTTTCTTATTTTGAGACCGTGACTGAAGCTAATCAAAATTTGACCGCTTTATTAAATCAGTTCGATTTATCACCAAACTTGTGTACTTTTTATTCTCCTTCCACCCTAACTAGAGAAGATCGATTGTTAACAGGAGCTAACCTACCTAGTTTTACAGAATATCAATTAAAAATAACGAAGCTTTTTGAATATATTCGAGACTCTAAACAATCCTATCTAATTATCGATCGTGGAAGAAATGAGCACGAAAACAGCTATGTATACTTTAAAGAGGATAAACTATTCGCATTTGGATTTTTCGACAATACGCAACAATGGCAAAACGTTGAAGATATCGTTTCTTATCGTGATAAATGCGTCTCCAACTTCTATATGCAATATATTGTAAAGCAATATGCACAGAATCATCCCAACAAAGTATTCGCACTAACCTCTGAAGAAGCCTGATCGACCTCTTGCTCGAAAAATTCGCACACTTTATTGACCATCTCGTTACTGCCAATTACGATAGGAATTCGCTGATGGAGATGTTGTGGTTTGATATCCAGAATACGTTCAATACCAGTTACGGCTTTACCTCCGGCTTGTTCAATTATGAATGCCATCGGATTACATTCATACAATAGTCTTAGCTTTCCTTGCGGATAGCTTGAAGTTTCCGGATACAGAAAGACTCCGCCGATAACGAGTGTACGATGAATGTCAGCAACCATAGAACCAATATAACGAGAAGTATATGGTCGACCGCTTAACACATCCTCCTGTTGACAATATTTTATATATTGCTTTATATAGTTCGGAAATTTCAAATAATTCCCTTCATTGACAGAGTACGTTTTACCGAATTCGGGTATCTTCATATTTGGATGCGATAAACAAAACTCACCTATTGATGGATCCAAGGTAAATCCATTAACACCCTTCCCCGTCGTATAAACGAGCATTGTCGAGGATCCGTATATTACGTATCCAGCTGCTACCTGCTCCTTTCCGTATTGTAATACTTCATCAGGATGTATAGATGCATCGAGTTCTTTACGTCTATAAATCGAAAAAATTGTCCCCACTGAAACATTGAGATCAATATTGGATGATCCGTCCAAGGGATCAATACATACCAAATATTTACCACGGTTCGCGGAATTTAACTGAGATAAATTTATTCCCTCCTCGTGCTCTTCCGAAGCAATATAGCAGCATTCGCCCCCTCTACTTAAGGCTTCTATAAATTGTTCATCGGCATACACATCGAGTTTTTTTTGATCTTCTCCTTGAATATTCTGTGCACCGTATTCACCTAACAGGTCAGCCAATCCCGCTTTGTTAACCTCGCGATTAATTATTTTCGCCGCAATACCAATATCGCGCAATAATCGTGACAACTCCCCTTTTGCATAGGGAAAATCTGCTTGTTTTTCAATAATGAACTGTCCTAGT
>NZ_JABMCQ010000293.1 GCF_013179575.1 Sphingobacterium shayense
ATTATTGACAGTCTGAAAATATCCATAGAGAAACAGTACCCCCAGTTTCCTTTTCGATTATTCTTAATCGATCAATGTGCTCATCTCGCGGTAATTTTATCGGTTATTGTTTATCGATATGAACTTTTGGCAGAATGGGCGACATATATATTTTCCGCGAAAGCACTACTATATAGCATTGCCGCATTACTAACAGTGTGCGTAAGTCCTATTATGTTACGTGTGTTCTTTCAAAAATGGACTAACGAAGCTGATTTTTTAAATAAGGGTAAGCATTCCTTGACCGATGCTGGGATGTGGATCGGTATTATGGAACGTATTCTCATAGTGCTTTTTATTCAAGTTGGATTTCTTTCGGGCTTGGGTTTTCTTTTGGGGGCAAAATCAATATTTAGGTTTGGAGATTTGACTAATGCTAAGGACACGAAATATACGGAATATATATTAGTAGGTACATTGGCAAGTTTTGTTGTTGGAATATCAATTGGCTACGGACTTCGTTTAGGGCTTCGATATTTGATATAGAATAAATATTCTCGCTTTAGTTAGTATACAGTGGGAACTTCATTAGTAGCGAGTTTTAGATAAATTGAATTTAAACAAATAAATATGGACAAGTTTTTAAAAGTTATTTCGATATTCATATTAATACATATGTCAAGTAATACTTTCGCACAGGATGAAATAGCCACTGGTCTAAAGGAGATTGCAGATCAGTATAAAGCCGTAGGTTTGGCTGTAGTTGTCGTCAAGGATAACAAGCCGATTTATAAAAAAGCCATAGGCTTACAAGATATCGAAAATAATATACCGTTGTCTACTAGCCATTTATTTAGGATCGCTTCAATTTCCAAATCGTTTTCAGCAACTGCAATCATGCAGCTTGTTGAACAGGGAAAAATCTCCTTAGATGATGACTTTGGAAAGTTAGTGGGGTTTCCAATTCGGAATCCTAAGTACCCTGATGAAGTCATTACTTTACGCATGGTTCTTTCTCACACGTCTAGTATAAATGATAACAACGGTTATTTCGAACTTGATGTGATCGATCCTTCTAAGAACCCAGATTGGGCGAAAAGTTATAACGATTACCGTCCAGGGGAGGGATACGAGTATTGCAATTTGAATTTTAATATGGTCGGATCGGTGCTAGAGCAACATACAGGTATGCGCTTTGATAACTATATTCATAAACAAATTCTTTCCCCGTTAGGATTGACCGGTGGTTATTGTGTAGACTCTTTGGACAAGACATCGTTTGCGAAATTATACAGTTATGATAGCGTAACAAATTTGTTTGAAGAGCAGCCCTCTGCTTATAATCCAAGATCTGAAGAGATTAAGAACTATATTTTAGGTGTATCCACTCCGGTTTTTTCACCGACTGGTGGTATGAAAATATCACCTGAGGATTTAGCAACCTACATGATGATGCACATGAACTATGGGGAGTATGCAAACGGGCGTATCTTAAAAAAGAAGAGTTCACAAATGATGCAGAAAAAATTGAGTGACAAAGAAAACTACGGTCTTGCTCTAATGGAAACTGATAAATTGATTCCGGGTCAACATTTAATTGGGCATACCGGCTCGGCCTATGGGTTGTATAGTGCAATGTTCTTTGATCCAAAATCCAAATATGGTTTTATCGTTGTTACAAATGGTTGTGTCCCTACCTATGAAAATGGCTTCGTCGCATTATCAGCGCGAACCATAAATTATTTATACCAATCTCTTGTAAAATAAACTGGCTTATTTTTTGTATCTTTTCTTCGGTAACCAAAATTATAAGCTTATGTTAAACAGGAGATGTATTTGTTTGATTGTTTTCTTCTTGAGCGTTTCAATATTCGTTTCACAAGCCCAAAATTTCTCGATCGAGCAGATTAGACGAGATTTTAAAATAGGACATAAGAACGAAGAAACATGCAAGAAGCATTTAGAGTTACTGGAGCAATACGCAGACTGCCCAGAAGAGTTTGGATACGAGGCTGCTTATCATATGTTTATGGCAAAACATAGCAGTAGTCCTTTTAAGAAAATGACCTTTTTTAAGAATGGTAGGAAGATGTTGGAAGATCAAATCGCAAAAAATCCACGCAATATCGAACTTCGATATATAAGGTTATGTATTCAGTATTATATACCGTCTTACCTTGGGTATAAAGGTAATATTGAAGAAGATAAGCAGTTTTTGGTGAACAATTTGTATAAATTAAATGATGAACAAACCAAGGACCTCTTGTATAAT
>NZ_JABMCQ010000294.1 GCF_013179575.1 Sphingobacterium shayense
GCCCCAATAGCACCCGAAATGCACGAATACATATCAGAACCAGTTCCTGCAATAACCCGGGCAGTAAATGTTGAGGCATTAAACTCGTGTTCGGCATACAAATTCAGCGAAACTTCCATCGCTCTTTCCCACGAAGCCGGCGGAGGTGCCCCATGTAATAAATGAAGAAAATGTCCCCCCAACGTAGGATCATCTGTCTCCACTGCAATCTCGCGACCATTTTGACTAAAATGATGCCAGTACAACAATGCGGACGCCATTGACGCCATCAGCCTATTAGCAATATCCCGAGCACCCGCCAACGGATGACTCTCCTTCTCTGGCTGTATGCTTCCAAAAACAGAAACATAAGTGCGCAGCACGTCCATCGCATGCGTAGTTGTCGGGAGCTGCTTTAATACTTTTTGAATGGAGATGGGTAATCCCCTTTGACTTTTAAGTTGAAGCTGATAGGCCGAGAGCTGCGCTGGTGTAGGTAGGTTTCCGTAAATCAGCAGATAAGCGACTTCCTCAAAAGACGCTTGCTTGGCTAAGTCTATTATATCGTAACCACGATAATGCAAGTCATTACCACTCTTACCTACGGTGCTTAATGCAGTGTTTCCTGCAACGACCCCCGATAGGGCAACGCTTTTTTTGGGTTTAAATCCCTGTTCATTTATTTCCGTCATCTTCACTTGTATTAAACAATTGATCTAATCTCGCTTCGTACGCGTAGTAGTTAATACTATCATAAAGCTCGTTTCTTGTCTGCATTGTATCGATCACAGCGGACTGCGTTCCATCCTCTCGGATATGTTTAAAGACATTTGCTGCAGCCCTGTTCGCTGCGCGGAAACCCGAGAGTGGGTAAAGTATAATAGACACGCCTACATTTGCTAATTCAGCACGTGTATACAGTGGCGTCTTTCCAAACTCGGTTATATTAGCTAATATAGGAAGCTCGGTAACTTCCCTAAATCGTCGATAGTGTTCTATATTTTCGACCGCTTCGGCAAAAATAAAATCGGCTCCGGCCTGTTTATACTCGAAAGCGCGCTCTAGAGCTGACTCAAGACCTTCGGAAGCTATTGCGTCCGTACGCGCACCGATCATAAAGCTGTTTTCAAGTCGAGAATCGCAGGCAGCTTTAATCCTATCTGACATCTCGCCCGGAGATACAAGCTCCTTCCTTGGCCTGTGACCGCAACGTTTGGCACCCACTTGGTCTTCTAGGTGAACCGCGGCAGCTCCCGCTTTGTTAAGCGATTTGATTGTGCGACCAACATTAAACGCCGAAGGGCCAAAACCGGTATCAATATCCACTAGTAACGGGACAGAACACACATTCGTTATACGCTCTACGTCGATTAATACATCGTTCAAATTAGTAATACCCAAATCCGGCAATCCAAGTGACCCAGCAGCAACTCCGCCTCCCGAAAGGTAGATCGCTTTAAAGCCTGCTTGCTGCGCGAGCAACGCATGATTAGCGTTTATAGTACCAATCACCTGCAACGGAACTTCCTGCTGCAATGCTTCGCGAAATAACATCCCTGGTTTCTTTGTCATATAACCGTTTATTAATGGTGAGTACATTGGCACAACTAAATGCAGCGCAGCCTTTTGGCGATAAAATCCCGAAAAGATACGTATATCATCGACAATTCTAAGTTACGACAAATAAGCGATAAAACGCTTGGATTTTGTTTTTCAAGAAGACCCTATTAAGGGTCGTAGGAAATCTAGAATATCTTTCAAAATATCTTCGTAACCTAAACAGCATGCTACCACTGATTTTAAAATCCTACTATTGTAGTTGTTAGAGATTGGAACTTCACCCCAACCTATCGATAGCCTCTGCGAGATGCTTATCTTTTTGCGTTACCACTCCGCCCTCGTCATGGGTACTAAGCCAAATTTCGACAACATTATAGGTGTTTTTCCAACTGGGATGATGATCAAATTTCTCGGCAAGCAAGGCAACTCGGGTCATAAATGCAAAAGCACTTGAAAAATCAGCAAACTCAAACGATTTATACAGTCGATTATTTTCCTTTTTCCAACTCATATTTTCTATTTATTTCAAGGTGCTACCTCAAATGATCAAACCACGAGTTGCGCAAATTGTTTGCGACACGTCAAGACGAAAGAGTAAAAAAACGAAAAATCAAATTTGTTGCTACGGTGAGAATCACGTACCTTGGTTTCTAGAAATCGGCAGGCAACATGGTCCTTTAACGGATAAAAGGTATGAC
>NZ_JABMCQ010000295.1 GCF_013179575.1 Sphingobacterium shayense
ATTGGATGCTAAATTGGAACGTGCAATGGATGCTTTACGGTGTCCGGACCCAGACTCTGTTGTTGTCAATTTGTCAGGCGGCGAGCGTAGGCGAGTGGCACTTTGTCGTTTGCTATTGCAGGAACCAGATGTTTTGTTGTTAGATGAGCCGACAAATCACTTGGATGCCGAGTCAATTGATTGGTTGGAACAGCACCTAAAACAATATAAAGGAACTGTTATCGCAGTAACGCATGATCGTTATTTTCTGGACAATGTCGCGGGATGGATTCTTGAGTTAGACAGAGGTGAAGGGATACCTTGGAAAGGAAATTATTCGTCTTGGTTAGATCAGAAAGCTAAACGATTAGCGCAAGAAGAAAAACAAGAGACTAAAAGACAAAAAACCTTGGAACGTGAGCTTGAATGGGTTCGGATGGCTCCTAAAGCGCGTCATGCTAAATCCAAGTCTCGCTTGCATAATTACGATAAATTGGCTTCCGAGGAAACGAAAGAACGGGAAGAAAAACTCGAGTTGTTTATTCCGCCCGGACCACGATTAGGGAACGTTGTGATTGAAGCCAGTGATGTTTCGAAAGCATATGGCGATAAGATCCTATTTGAAAATTTGAGTTTTGCTCTTCCTCCTGCCGGTATTGTTGGTATAATTGGTCCAAATGGTGCTGGTAAAACCACTTTGTTTCGTCTAATCACCGGGCAAGAACAACCTGATACAGGGACATTTAGAGTTGGTGAAACTGTGGTATTAGGTTATGTGGACCAAAATCATGACGATCTCGATCCGAGCAAATCAGTTTGGGAGAATATTACTGACGGTAACGATAACATATTATTGGGAAATAAAAGTCTTAATTCGCGTGCCTATGTTTCTAAGTTTAATTTCAACGGAGCAGACCAGCAGAAGAAGGTTGGAGTGCTTTCTGGAGGAGAACGTAATCGGGTCCACCTTGCTATTACATTAAAAAAAGCATCGAATGTTCTTTTATTAGATGAGCCTACCAATGACATCGATGTAAACACTTTGCGAGCTCTCGAGGAAGGATTGGAGAATTTTGGTGGTTGCGCCGTCGTAATTTCTCACGATCGTTGGTTTCTTGATCGAATATGTACCCATATTTTGGCATTTGAGGGAGATTCAAAGGTTTATTTTTTCGAAGGGAATTATACAGAATATGAGGAGAATAGGAAGAAGCGCCTCGGCGACGTCGCACCAAAGCGTATCAAATATAAAAAATTAGTGAATTAAAATAAAGGTGACGCAGTAAAATTAATGACGGAATGATTGAAGATGTGTTCATGCTAGTTATCACTTTTGGTTTCTAGCGGATAGTGGATGAATCCTAATACATTTCGTTCGGAATATAAATCGTCAAAGATAAACCTCGCCAATGTATCCCTGGTGAAACTAGGGATACTCCTGATCAAAGGAGGGCGGACTTTATTTAAATGAAAAGATTGCGTTTATTCTTAATGATTTGTGGCTGGTGGTTTTATATATCACTTTTCCAATAGTCTAAAAGAGGCTTGTGTTGTTTGGAATGCGGCGTGATCGGCCAATATGGCTTGCTATTAGTTATTTATTCATCAGTAGAGTGCCCTCGAACACGGTTTCTGAAATTGAAAGAGAGGAGAAGGGGCTTAATACGGTTCAAGTCGTTGTAAAATACAAAATGCTTTATTTAAAATAAAGCACCTCTTTTCTTGCATCAATTTCATTTAGAACAATTGTCTGTTCTAATTTTTCGTTTGTGTTTCTAATTTTTCGATTCTGCTGCCTGCAAAACCCCAATTTGTAATATAATACATATACGGGTTTTTACATAAATTTCGAATTTTTTCTTTTTTCCTTTTTACCATATTTTCTTTTTTAGTGTCGATAATTAATGTAAATGTTCAAATAGCGTTCCATAATTTTAAATAGTTTGTGATCAGGTTATGCGATGTTCGTGCATTTTATAATAGGCGTATTCATTTGTTCAGTTCTTTTATTAATACTGAGTTTAGCGGAATCGTAAAGCGATTTACTTGCTAGGGTGTTGTATTATCAAAAAATATCATTCAGATATTCAGTCTTTTGGGGGTTATGGTAGAAATAGTTTTGAGAATGATTTGGAATTAGGGTTTTAGTTTTGCTACCTTTGCACCACTCCGCAAGGGAGGAACGGTTTTGAAAGGCGAAAGAGAGTGATTGAGAAGTTGAGATTTAGGTCTTGATTTTGGATATCGAGA
>NZ_JABMCQ010000296.1 GCF_013179575.1 Sphingobacterium shayense
CCAATTCTTCTTATTCATAAGATTACTTAAATTTAGTGTACAATATATTCAATTTAATTTTTGGTTTACCATTTTCCGTTGCCAGAAATGTGGTACTGAAACTATTAAACAGCTCCGTGCGATTATTTGTTAAATATAACGAAGTATCGTCGTAAGCGTCATTCAATTTTACATTCTTTAAATGTTGAACTAGATCGAAGACAAATTGACCGTTACTCCCTGTCTCTGTCCCGGGAATATACCTTGCTTCCTGTATAGCATTTTGGTAGGGTGTCCCTACAAAAGAAACAGGAACGCCGGCATGATCCGCTACGAACAGTGATGCGCCCGTGCTGTTCGGATATAGCTCGTTACTTGATCGAGGCAGTGTCTCGATAACGAGTTCCGCTTTATTAATCGAGATGCCTTCATCTTGCAAGAACCCTTTTAACGAAGGAAACGAGATTTTCGCTACAACACCTGTTCCGGCTTGGATATATGTTACCCCTGCGGTAGCCGAGGTGGGAATACCCTTTTGGGGCGTGAGATCGCTGAAAGCAGTTTCGGATCTGTCGTACTCGATATGGTTTGATTCGTATGACTTATCAACAATAGATAGAGTTTTTGTTCCCGTTTTTTTTGCGCCGTCAGTCCCTGTATATGAGTAGTTTATGTTTACGTCCACCGTATCAGTGAATCGTAGCACAGCGGTGTTGTTATCGTCTGGAACCAGGGCTAAACCTTTGAAATAGTTGTAGAAATTTTCGTTTGAGGAAACGGCAGTGGCGCCCGTCTTAAGCAAGTCAAACAGTTCTTGTCCTACACTCTGATTTAAACGGATCTTTAGCGTATCTATCAACCCCATATAAGGTTTGAAGGTCACGTTACCAATATCGGTAGGCTCATAGGTGAACTTTTGGTTTGAAAAAAGTGAAGGTCCGGTAACGTAGAACGGCAGCGCATTGTTTTGTATTCCGCCAGACAATGTTTTTAACTCAAGATCTTCGGTTAAGCGATGAACCCGGATGGTTTGATTTTTTGTTGTATCTCCGTATGTATATGCTATTGGTGATTTTGCTGTGGGTATGCGTATATTTATCGAATCTAGCGCGGCAGCTTCTGGAATATCCTGTGTTAAAGAGGTAAGACCTAATCGGAAATACGCCGTTGATTTTACGGATCCTGATTGATCTTGAGTAGCTTTACCAACTAGTAGCCGTCCTGATACTGAGGAAGGAAGATTGTCCATTTGTACGGTTGAAGTAGATGCGGAGATTGTGTCTAATAAAGCGACACCAACATCGTCAGTCGTGGAGTTATCAAGAACAATACTCATATCTTTATCACATGCTCCTGCAATAAAAAGGATAATAAGAGGTACAGCAAAAAACGTAATATTTCTCTTAAAAAGTTGATTCATATTTAATGTTTGACAGGCAAAAGTACTTAAATCGAACTGTTAATCAGTGTTATATTTTGTTAAAACTGGCCCGTTACTTATGCGTTGCAAATCTACTAATTTAAATTTGTATTAATAATGTTAAAAAAGTATAAAATCCTGCTACTAATTGTAGCGTTAACTGCCACAGGCATAGCGTTTATTCTGGCGATTTGGCTGTATGGGAGTTACAGATATGAACGCGAACAATTGATGGGTACTGCAGAACGTTCTCTATTTAACGTGCTTCAAAATTTTCATCAGCAACAGGCTGAAGCGCAAGAGAAAGCCGATTCTTCGGATTCGAGTCGGCGAGGCGGATTAGTTTCTTTCATCGGTCAAGTGTATCCTCAGATCGACCTGCAACCTATGCGTAGAGCGCTGGATAGTGCGCATAAAGAAAATCAGAAAAAGACAAAAATACGTATGCGTAGAGGAAAGGGCAATATTGCCAATGAGGTGCTTCCTCTATACCTGCTAGAAAAGATAGATTTTAATAAATTGGTGCTTGCACAACTAGAAAAACAGCTTGAAACAGTACTACTCGAGGGTGGGATTGACGCCAAGTTTGGTCTCTTTGTGCAGGAGATGAAACGAGAAGAGTGGGATCAATATTTTCGTGAAAGTCGCGCAGATGGGGCTGTACTTACCCGCCCGATTCTTGTTAATCCGGATCGCGATCAATTTTTATTCGCTCGTTTTGATAGTCCTTGGGGACATCTTTTAAGCAATCTGTGGGGACAAGCATTGATATCGTTGCTATTACTTAGCACGCTGATAGGTACGTTTGT
>NZ_JABMCQ010000297.1 GCF_013179575.1 Sphingobacterium shayense
GACAGTAAGACGTTTGGCTTAAAGTCGCTCCGGCTAGGACGTAGTCTCGAAGCCGGCTTTGTTCTAACCGTCGAACCAGGTATTTACTTTATTCCAGCATTGATCGATCAATGGCAGAGCGAAAATAAGCTATCCGAATTCATAAATTATAACAAAGTCGCAGAATACCGTGATTTTGGAGGAATACGTATCGAGGATGATTTTTTAATTACGAAAGATGGATATCGATTGCTAGGACCTGAACTAATTAAAACAGTAGATGAAATTGAAAACTATAGATCGAACAATGCTTAATAAGGTTATAATTTTAGTTACCTGTACGCTCCTATTATTTAATGTGGGAAATGTGCAGGCACAAATGCAGTGGACTGCAGATGGGAATGGGTATTATTCATTTTCAGATAAAGGAGTTGATATCGTGAGTTTAACTGATTCCGATCAGAATACATCATTTCTGAGTAGCGAAGAACTTATTCCCTCGGGCGCACATGCGCCGTTGGATGTTCAGAGCTTCCAAGTATCACCCCAAGGCAACCAGCTCCTTCTATTTGCAAATACAACACGCGTGTGGCGCGAAAACACAAAAGGAGACTACTGGATTTACAACAAAGAAACCAAAACATTAGAACAACTTGGCGCAAAACAACCTGAGTCTTCACTTATGTTTGCTAAGTTTTCTCCAGATGGAACCAAGGTCGCGTATGTTGCTAAACACAACATCTTTATTGAGAATTTAGCGGATCATACCGTTCAGCAAGTTACTAACGACGGTGGAAATGGAATCATCAATGGGACCTTTGATTGGGTATATGAAGAAGAATTTGGTACTCAAGATGGCTTTCGATGGTCTCCGGATAGCAAGAAAATAGCTTTTTGGAAACTCGATGCACGTGCGACAAGAAACTTTTTGATGATCAATAATACCGACAGTATATATTCTTATACTATTCCCGTAGAATATCCTAAAGTAGGTATGTCGCCTTCCGGTGTTAGTATCTGGATATATGATATCGATGATAAAAACGAAACTAAAGTGGAAATCCAGGGTGCGGAGAATCAAATTTATATTCCTAGAATGGAATGGCTCAATAACTCGTCGGCTGTCATTCTGCAACAATTAAACAGGAAACAAAACGAGAGTCAGATTATCGTTTCACAGGCGATTACTGGTCAATCAAAGTTGATACACAAGGAAACGAGCGACACCTGGATTGATATTAAAGCACGTTGGAATAACAACGATCCGAGTGGGTGGGATTGGATCGATCAAGATCAAACATTTCTTTGGGTATCTGAGAAAAACGGCTGGCGACAGATTTACTCCATCGACATGAACGGAAGAGAAAAACTCATAACAAAAGACGATTTTGATATTATTAATATAGATCTTATCGATCGGAAACATAAGATTATATACTTTACTGCCTCCCCTCAGAACGCGACGCAGACCTATCTCTATCGCATAAATATTAATGGCGGGAAAGCAAAACGTGTTACATCTAAGGAGTTTCCGGGTACAAATAACTACACGATATCGCCTAACGGTAAACTAGCATTGTTTTCCTCCGGCAATACAGAACGGTATATCGCTGGATCAGTGATTTCCCTTCCGGAACACACACAGCTACAGGGACCTGTTAGAGAGATAAATGCAAAACCAGAAGACCCTAAGGTAGAATTTTTTAAAGTCACCACGGTTGACGGAGTTACACTTGACGGATGGATGGTAAAACCAATTAATTTTGATCCAAGTAAAAAGTACCCCGTAGTGTTTTATGTGTACGGTGAACCGGCATCACAAACGGTTACCGACAACTACGGGACAGGTAAAAATAGACTTTATACGGGCGATATGGCTACAGACGGATATATATATGTATCTCTGGAGAATCGAGGCGCGCCAGCACCTAAAGGTGCTGCTTGGCGAAAATCTATCTATAGGAAGATTGGTCGTTTAAATATTCGCGATCAGGCAATGGGGGCGAAAGAAGTATTTAAATTCGGCTTTGTTGATACAACAAGGGTAGCGGTTTGGGGATGGTCA
>NZ_JABMCQ010000298.1 GCF_013179575.1 Sphingobacterium shayense
TTGTTCATACTCGCGAATTAATTCATCGATCTCGTGTGATGTTACTTCATTGATAATCTCTACAAGGTCCCCGACAGCATATGTATTTACCGAGAAACCAAATTGCGTTTCGGCAGACACTTTATCTCCATCAGTAACGGCTACGTATCGCATATTATCACCAAAACGAACGAACTTCGCTCCTTGCCAATCCTGCCAAGCCGACGCGGCGCGGGTCCACACCATAATCCGTTCAACGACCTCCTGATCTTGCCAATGGCCCGTAACAACTTTGCGAGCAATATTTAAGCGCGATACAATATGACCAAATTCGCGGTCGCCATGTGCACTTTGATTCAAGTTCATAAAGTCCATATCCATCGTATCCCAAGGGATATCACGATTATATTGGGTATGTAAATGTAACAAGGGCTTCTGTAGTGCTTGCAAGCCACGGATCCACATTTTTGCGGGCGAAAATGTATGCATCCATGTAATTATTCCGACACAATTAACTTGCGCGTTCGCCTGTGCTATTGTGTTGTATATCTCTTCGCTATTTTTTACGATTGGTTTATATACGATTTGGACAGGGATATTCTCATGCTGAGATAAATAATTCGCAATCTCTTTAGCATGTTCTGCGACTTCTAATAGCGTCTTTTCTCCGTATAAATCTTGGCTCCCCGTTAGGAACCATACTTCAAATGTTTTTAAATCTATATTCATTACTTTTTATATTTTTTACGTCCTGTTCTATTACCTATTGCTGACCGTAATAAGCTTCACCACCATGTTTACGTTCGTAATGCTTCTTAATCAAAGCATCTTTCAAACGCGGCGCCTGCGGATTAATCTGCTCGGTCAATAGAGCCATTTGTGCAACCGTTTCCAACACCGCGCTATTATATACCGACTTAGCTCCTGTTTTGCCCCAAGCAAATGGTGCGTGATTTCCAACAAGTATCATCTCCACTTCTCTATAATCAAGTTTTTCCTGCTCAAAATGATTCATAATCTGAAAACCTGTTTCGTATTCGTAGTTTCCTAGAATCATCTCATCGCTCATCGGTGGAGCACAGGGAATGTCTGTTGTCAAATGGTCCGCGTGTGTGGTACCAAAAATAGGTATCGGCCGCTGACTTTGTGCCCATGCTGTGCCGTAGGTCGAATGCGTGTGCGTAATTCCGCCAATATCCTCCCAATATTTATACAATACAGCATGCGTTTTCGTGTCGGATGACGGGCGCAGGTTTCCTTCTACCGTATTACCCTCGAAATCCACAATGACCATATGCTCAGGGGTAAGTTCCTCATAAGGCACCCCACTCGGCTTAATTGCAAAAACGCCTTTATCACGATCAACAACACTCACGTTACCAAACGTAAAAAGTACCAAACCCAATTTGGGCAACTGCATGTTGCAGTAAAAAGCCTCTTCTTTTATCGATTCGTACATATAGAAAAATTATTTTTTAAAATATAAATTATGGCTTAGAGTTTACTAAAAAAGCGCCGTTGCGCTTATAGGTGTCATAACGCTGCTGGTAAAATGTTACCCGCTGTTCATTTGGCACATAAGTACGCTCGAACCCCTGTCCCATCGCTTCCATCGCCTCTTCCACTCGTGTGTAAAGTCCAGCGGCGGTTGCCGCGAACATAGCTGCGCCAATTGCACATGTCTGCTCCGATTTATGAATACGGATTGGCATATTCATTACATCAGCCATCATTTGCATGATATACGGTGATTTCTTTGCAACGCCACCTAGACCAATCAAACCTTTTACAGGAATACCCTCGTCGACAAATCGATCAACGATACTTTTAGCTCCGAAACAGGTGGCCTCAACAATAGATCTAAACACCCGTGGAGCATCGGACCCTAAATGAAGACCAAATAACGCGCCTTTTAATGTCTGATCAGCGTCAGGGGTACGACGACCGTTAAACCAATCAATTGCTAATTCCATAGAACTCGATAAAGGCAACGCCTCGGCCTGTTTACTTAAAGCAGGAATTATTTTGTCTTCAATTATATTGTTTATTCTTTCTTGTTG
>NZ_JABMCQ010000299.1 GCF_013179575.1 Sphingobacterium shayense
ATCAACACACTATTACTACGAATGATAACCTAGACGGTGTGATCAACAGTAAAAAGGATCATTACGGTTATGTTTCTTTGGGAGTGAAATATGCTTTGTTCAACAGAAACTAAATACAGCCAATCTGGAATCTAAACTAAAATTTAAAAATATACGCGAAAGATGAAAGGAATATTTCGAAATCGAATATGTGTAGCAGCCTGTGTAGTAATACTAGCTGGTCTGGCAGGATGTAATACATCAAGTAACATGTATAATGCACCTAAAGTGTCCGCTTTTAAAGGGGGGAAACTTCCTGCGCCCCCGGGTATGGTGTATGTGCCCTCAGGGACAATATTATTTAAAGGATCATTAGATAGTGGTAATGTCGGGAAAAACATCAGCTTAAGTGCTTTTTTTATCGATGAAACTGAGGTTACAAATAAACAATATAGAGCCTTCGTTAATTGGGTGGCTGATTCTGTCGCCGTTACCGATTATTTAAATGATGATCAATACTTTCTTGATTTGGCCAGTGAAGATGGGGAGGGGAAACGTATTGACTGGAAAAAGGTAAAAAAGATCTCGCCAATATGGAGAAGTTCGGATCCATCTATTGCCGAGAGAATTGCTCCTATGCTGGATATGAAGGGGTCAAATCGCTCGTTGAACGCAGAAGCCATTAAGTATCGGTATTCTTATTTGAAGACCAAGGGGAATCGTAAAAAAGAATATGTCACTGATACGGTGTCTGTGATTCCAGCAGAGGATATTTGGTCAAAGGATTTTCCTAATGCACAGTTAACATCACTAGATGCTAATTATTTTACACACCAATCCTTCGACTACTACCCGGTAATAGGTGTGTCCTGGTTGCAAGCGAGAGCTTATGCCGATTGGAGAGGAAAGGAAATGATGGCTAACCTAATGAAAAATTCTTATCTGAGCGGCTTTCAGTTAACATTTAGTCTCCCGACAGAAGCACAGTGGCAATACGCAGCGGAAGGAAAGCTAGATCCTAGAGATACTGTCGCTAGTACACGATATACCATTGACGGTGAAGAAGGGAAAGAAAAACTAGCCGTTAATTATAAACAAGGAGAAGGTACCTACTCGCGTGATGGTGCTACTTTTACCTTACCCGTAAAATCGTATACACCTAATAAATTTGGTTTATACAATATGGCAGGTAATGTGTCTGAATGGACGTTGGATGCGTATAGTCCTTCAGCTGTTGCGTTTGTGAACGATTTAAACCCTGTATTGCTTTATGATGCAGATGAAAACGATGCCGATGCATTAAAGCGAAAAGTCGTACGCGGTGGATCTTGGAAAGATAACGGAGAGCAACTGAATAGTGAAACTAGAAATTATTCGGTGGACTATGAGCCTCATTCCTATATCGGCTTTCGTTGCGTAATGTCTGCATTTGAATTGCCGACAACACAGAGCAAAACCCGCAAATATTAGGAACTAATTTGTTAAAGAATTAAAGAAATTAAAAATGAAAAACTGGATGATGGTAACGGCCATGAGTTTTGGAGTTCTTCCAATTATGGCACAAAGTATTGATACAATACCGGATACCACAGGTATAGAGCAAGAGTTGTATCAATCTAATTCAGATACGACAGGCGTTGCACAGCAACTAAGTCAGCTCAATACGGATAGCGTGCCTGGAGATATGTTAATTGATACAATTCCCACAACCGACGGGTTTTACCAGGTTAATAACCTGGAAGATGCTGTTCCATTCGCTTATCCTGAGGTTAACTTAAAGAATATACGTTTCTATAAAAGGGTTTGGCGTGATATTGATTTAAAAGATGAACGGAATTATATTTACGCGGTCCCTGGAAACTCTTTGATGGAAGTAATCATGAAAGCCATCGGCGAAGGTAAGCTGACTCCTTACAATCCAGAAGATGACTCGTTTAAAGACAAGTTTTCTGCCAGTGAGGGAATGGCTAGGTTCGCTGACTCCGTTTTAATTCCGATATT
>NZ_JABMCQ010000003.1 GCF_013179575.1 Sphingobacterium shayense
AGTGAGAAAGCAACGAAAGATCAATGCGAAGATTATTGCCCGAGCCCACAGATATGATATTTACGAAGACCTGGATTCTACGCAGCTTTTTTGGCCTTATAGGCTAAAGACGATTGAACAGATCGATGCAATATTTGTCATTTCGAGTGATGGTAAAGATTATTTAGAGCGTAAGTACCCAAGTGCGCTATCGAACATTCAAGTCTCAAAATTAGGTGTAACCGATAGGGGGTATACTGCTAAAAGCTCTGATCAGGATGTTCTAAATATAGTGTCCGTATCACGCGTACATCTGGTTAAGCGTGTCGACTTGATCTATCGATCTGTTGCAGAGTTCGCGACGTTGTATCCAGAGAAGGAAGTTCGCTGGACACATTTTGGTGATGGTCCTGAACTCCGCGAGATAAGACTGTCTGCATTATCCAAGCCGAGTAACATGTCTACGGTATTTAAAGGTAATGTTGCCAACACGGCGGTATATGCACACTATACAGACGAGCCTGTTGACGTATTTATCAATCTAAGCAGCTCCGAAGGAATACCAGTATCAATTATGGAAGCTATTTCTTTTGGTATCCCAGCTATTGCCACGAATGTGGGAGGCAATGCTGAAATCGTAGTTGCGCAAACGGGCATGCTACTCGAAGAGCATCCTACTACCACGGCGGTTGCCAGCGCCTTAGGCGCTGTTCTAATAGATAAGATAGTAGAGAAGTCACAAATTAAGCAGTATTATTTGGACAATTACAATGCAGAAAGAAATTATGAACAGTTCAGTGAATCCGTTGTAAAACTAATTTCCTAAATGAAAAAAATACTTTATATAGTTGCGACACAGTACGATAATATGGGAGATCTGCTCATCAACAAGTGTTTTGTCGATGAACTAGCTTTATATGGGGAGGTGTATCTGGATACAAAAAAAGTACCTGCGGCATTTAAGGCTGTATTACTAGAAAAGGAAAACGTTCGCGAGCTGTCCTCGATCAGTTCAGTTAGCTTAAAAGGTTTTGGGTTATTTCGTATTCCATTCGCAAAAAATCAAAAATTCGATTGTTTATTTAAAAGTCCTGGACCTTTTGGGGGCTCTCACACGGTAGACCAAAAGGTCCGAGCTTGGCTATTCTACTTGATTTTTCTCTTTTACAAAGGCAAAGGTACGAAGAGCTACCTAATGGGTAACGACTTTATTTTGCAAACCCCCTTCGATAATAAAATTATCAAGAGATATAGCAAGGTGTTAAACGGTTTATACCTGAGAAGCCAGACTAACGTTAGTCAGGTTAGCAATTTAGGAGTGAAGAATGTTGCTTATTCACCAGATTTTTGTTTCATGCTGAACACACAAATCGAAGCTGCTAAAACGCGCGTGGGTGTTTCTTTTCGCGATATGGGTGATACCGACAACCAATGTATCTTCAAGGCAGTCGGTAGTTATGTGCAATATTTTCGATCTAAAGGCTATGCCGTGGATTTCTTTTATCAGGTGGAACGTGACAGGGACTTTAATCTCTCCTTGTACAGTTCTGTGTCTGGGCCGAATGTATTCTTTAAGGAAGGTGTATTGAGGTGGGAAGAGAGAGACTTCTATGCCGATAAACTTTTTCTATTAAGTAACAGGTTGCATGTGCTTTTGCTTGGACAGATGTATCTAGGAATTCCCCTAGCATTCATCCTTGGACATGCTAAGACACAAAAGATTCATGATATTTTTCATACCGTAGGTCTGCATGATCTTTTGTTCAACGAGTTAAAAGTCAGTCAATTGGAGGATTTTTATGTCTCCCAGCAAGACCTTCGGCAAAGGATCAAAGATGTAAACTACAAGCAGAAACAGGTATTTAAGTCACGATTAAATAAAATACTATAAACCGCCTAATGGGTATATATATTTTCATAGCTTCCCTTTTTATAATATTGTATTGCTTTCGCAAGACCAATAGTTCTTTTCTTTGGCTCGCCGTAATCATATTCGTAGGATTAAGTGCACTGCGTGGTCCAGACGTAGGGATCGACCACGTAGCCTATATGACTGGATTTTTAAAAGATATTCCAACTTTGCCATTTTCTGCGCTTACATTTAAGTGGGAGGTAGGTTGGATCGTGCTTAACGAGTTTGCTATACATACTTGGAACGATTGGCGATTTATGCTGTTTATCATTGCATGCCTGACGGTCCTTCCGTTCATCTTCGTGTTAAAAAAAGAGACGCCTGACCCATTATTAGCGGTTATTCTTTACCTGTTGTTTTACTATTTTATCCTCCCTTTTAGTTTGGTTAAACAAGGCGTGGCTATCTCCCTATTTATGCTTGCTATTTATTATTTCAAAAAGACTGATAATTTGAGAGCACTTCTGTTCTTTGTCTTAGCTTGTTCGATTCACTATTCCGCGATTTTGATGGCACCGTTTGTTTTTATCGCCAATAAAATAGATTTAAAGCCCAAAACAGCGGTGATCGCGCTATTAGCGACATTTGTTCTTGGGCTTATTGGCTTCGATGGCCCGGTGCGATCGTTGATAGAAATGCTACCCTACGAAAAATACCAAAATTATGCTGACTATAAATCCGATGTGAAGTTTAGCAGATTGAATTTCTACCTCTCTTTACTACCTAAGAATATTGCCTGTGGCCTCATCTTCTTATATCTAAAACAGGGACGAAATAAGTTGTATAAAAATCTATTGTTATCCGGTATGGTGCTCGGAAATTTGTTTATTACGATCTCGTTGATTTCGCGGTTCGTAATCTATACCTATCCCATTGAGATTATTCTGCTTACGCGGTTAGTGTATCAATATGAGGGGCGAAAAAGAGTGATCGTTTGTGTCGGAGTTTTGACGTATGCGCTCCTGTATTTTATCTATAGTTTACAAACCAACAGAGGCGGGGTTATACCGTACGAATTTTATTTTTAAGTGTCATGAAAAAAGTAGCTATCATTTATCATTACATTGCTCTATATCGACTCCCCATTTTTCAGGAGCTGATGAGAACGAACCCAGATATTGAATACACCTTGTTTGCTGGAACTAGCAGTGAAATCAATATAAAGAAAATTGACATCAACCTGTCGTCCGTGCCGCTGGAAAGAGGGGGGTTAAGATGGAGCTTCTTGAAAAACAAATGGCTTCTAAAACGTAAGTTTCTATGGCAAGGAGGTTTGATGAAAGCTGTCACTCGTGAGAATTTCGACGCGTATATATTTTTAGGTTCACCCTATTTTATTTCTACCTGGTTGGCAGTGATTATTGCGCGCCTTCGCGGTAAGAAGATTTATTACTGGATGCATGGGGTGTATAAAGACAATATTACTGCTGTGGATAAAGTGAAGCTTTTCGTCTTTTATAAGTTAGCGCATGGATTCTTTTTATATGGAAATCGGGCGGCAGCTATATTGAGAAAGTATAATGTGAAACCAGCAGAAGACATACACGTAATTTATAACTCGTTAGACTACGAAAAGAATTTAAAAATAAGAAGACCTTTTGAGATGGAAGCAATTACTTCTTTTCGGGCAAAATTCTTTAAGAATACAGACATTCCAGTCGTTATTTTCATCGGTCGTCTCAACCAAGTTAAGCGAATTGATATGTTGATCGAAGCGCAATCAATCTTGAAGAATAGGTTGGGTAAAGACTTTTTTAATCTGCTTGTCATTGGCGATGGAGAGCAGCGGGTTATTTTAGAAAAGCAAACACGCAATCATGGCCTCGAGGATGCGGTGGTATTTCTTGGAGCGGTTTATGACGAAGTGGAAAACGGCTATTTGTTATCAAGTGCAGACCTGTGTGTCACGCCAGGTGAAGTTGGCCTAACCGCAATACATTCGTTGTCTTACGGCACCCCCGTAATTTCTCATGATAATTTGAACACGCAGATGCCCGAGGTAGAGGCGATAAAGCCGGGATTCACCGGGGAGCTCTATTCCTATAATTCCATAGACAGCTTGGTTGAGGTAATTAACAACTGGTTTTCACGCCATCCAGCCAAAGACGAAAAAATGATTCAACAATGTTATCAGGTTGTGGATACGCACTTCAATCCATATTATCAGTCGGCAATATTAAATACTGTTCTAAAAAAGGTTTAGTATGGGCATAGTCAGTAAACTAAAGCAAAATGATACCCTCGCGATGGTATTTCGCTTTTTCAAGTGGTTGAAAATCCGTTATATCTATAAATTGAAATCTGTTCATTCAACGTTCAACATAGGAGGTCCCTGCACAATAAGTCCAGACCTAATAGCCGGAGAGTATTCCTATGTTGGGAAGAACGTACTTATTTATCCCGGAGTATCCATTGGGAGGTATACCATGATTGCGCCGAATGTACAGATTATTGGTAGTGATCATAACTACCAGCAAGTAGGCAAACCAGCCACGTTCTCGGGGCGGCCTCCGCTGAGGCGGACTAAAATTGGTCGTGACGTATGGGTTGGTACCAACAGTATTATCATGGCAGGAGTGGAACTTGGTGACGGTTGTATCGTAGCTGCTGGATCGATAGTAACTAAAAATATTGAACCCTATTGTATCGTAGCGGGGGTACCCGCTAGACTTATACGAAAACGTTTTCAAAACGAAGAGCAGGAAATGGTACATAGCAAGATGCTCTATGGTCCCTTGCTTGAAAATGTCAGAAATAAACCCATTCAATTAAGTGAAGATGAGCATGAATCAATCTAAAGTCACCCTCGCTAAGTTTGATGCATCATTAGGTCTTGACCGCAGAGCGAGTAAGGTGAAAGAAATGCTGTGGTACATAATAAAGATGCTTCTTTTTTTGACTGCCTTTCCCATTCCGAGTAGGTTCAAAGTGTTGATATTGCGGTTGTTTGGCGCGCGGGTTGGTCATGGCGTGGTGCTCAAGCCTCGCATAAACATACACTTCCCTTGGAAGCTCGTCCTTGGAGACCATGTGTGGATTGGAGAAGAAGTGTTTATACTGAATTTTGAGAGGTGCACCATCGCCAGCAACGTGTGTGTCAGTCAGCGAGCCTTCCTCTGTGGAGGCAACCACGACTTTCGTAAGCCTGATATGCCTTACCGCAATGGGCCGATAATCTTGCACGAAGGATGTTGGGTTGGGGCAGGGGCTTTTGTAGGCCCCGGTGTTGAAATTGGTACTGACACCGTCATCACTGCGGGATCGATCATCACGGGTTCCGTGGCTGGCAATGGGATTTATAGAGGTAATCCCGCTACGCTTGTCGGCGTGCGGTGGAAAAATGATAATGAATTAAAAAATTGACTATGCGCATATTGTTATACGGAATAAATTATGCTCCCGAACTGACAGGGATTGGCAAGTACACAGGAGAAGTGGCGGTATGGCTAGCAGCGCGCGGGCATGATGTTCACGTGTTGACGGCAATGCCGTACTATCCTGAGTGGGAAGTACATTTAAAATATAAACGAAAAATCTGGCATACCGAATACAAGGAAGGGGTCAAGGTGCACCGAGTCCCGCTCTATGTGCCAAGGGAAGTAAGTGCTATAAAACGTATTGTGCATGAATTCTCATTTCTTCTATCTAGCACCCCCTTCTGGCTGAGCTTCCTTTTTAAGAAAAAATTTGATGCGGTATTCTGTATAGCGCCTCCCTTTCACTTATCGATAGCACCCTGGGTATACAACTTTCTTAAACCGGGGGTATGGATTAACCATATTCAAGATTTGCAAGTCGATGCGGCAAAAGATCTTGGCATGATTAAAAATAAGAGATTCCTTGGTGTCATGTTCGCTCTAGAGCAGTTCTTTTTAAAAAAAGGTACCCGCGTATCAACCATCAGCGAGGGCATGCATAAGAAAATATTAAATAAAGGTATTTCCAAAGAGGATATACTTTTATTTCCCAATTGGGTAGACAGCAAGACCATCTTTCCATTACCAAAGGAAGAGTCACTCCGTCAAGAGATGGGTTTCAGCCTGACTGATAAAATCGTTCTTTATAGTGGCAACCTCGGGGAGAAGCAAGGGCTAGATGCCATTATTCGAATCGCGGAAACGTTCGTCACACAACCTGATGTCAAATTCGTTATCTGCGGATCTGGAGGAGCAAAAGAAAAGCTAATGCGGCAAGCGGCATCTGCCGAGCTTCAGAATGTGTTCTTCTTCCCCCTACAGCCTTACGAAAAGCTTTCCAAGCTGCTTGCTATCGCTGATCTGCATCTCGTTCTCCAGAAAGGTTCGGCCGCAGATCTGGTTATGCCGAGTAAACTTACGGGAATCCTGGCGGCGGGAGGGTGCGCCCTTGTGACTGCGCTTCCAGGAACCACACTATATGAGGTGATCAAAGAGCATAATATGGGCATCCTGGTGTCTCCCGATGATGAAAAAGCTTTACGCGAGGGTATCGCTCGAGGGTTAAAAGAAGATAGTAGTTCTATCGAGAAAAACGCCCGAGGCTATGCCGAGCAATACCTCGATAAAAAGCAAATTCTTCTAACACTAGAAGGTGCGCTTCAAGCGCTCATTCAAGGACAGAACATGGAGAGACTAATTGACTACAAAAAAGCTTAAAACAAGAATTATGCGATTGACTAGAACCCCCGAAAACCGATGCCTGACGAATATCATTTTTATACTGCTTCTGATAGCTTTTTTGCTCTCTACAACGCGGGCATCTGGTCAGGATTTACACGGAGATAGTCTGCAAAAGACATCCACCAGGCTGTACCATAAAAGTGTGGGTTTTTCGGTTAACGGTACGGGAAAACAATCTGTTCCGTTCTGGATGCGAAGTAATCGGTATGGTAGTGTTCCTCTTGCAGGTGCTTCAGTCTCCCTTTACGGTGAACTTGGGAAGGAGTATAGTAGCGCAAAGAAGCTCATAGACTGGGGAGGAAATATTAATGTTCGTATGAACGTAGGAAGTAAATTTGAATTTATTCCTGTAGAAGCTTATCTCAAAGGGCGTTTAAGCGTATTTGAACTTAAAGCTGGCCGTAGTCGTGACCACGAAGGCCTTA
Source organism: Sphingobacterium shayense (assembly GCF_013179575.1). Taxonomy (GTDB): domain Bacteria; phylum Bacteroidota; class Bacteroidia; order Sphingobacteriales; family Sphingobacteriaceae; genus Sphingobacterium; species Sphingobacterium shayense. Next base: position 6,975 of record NZ_JABMCQ010000003.1, read on the forward strand.
ATGATCCTGTACTTTCTACTGGATCGTTCACGCTTTCGGGAAATGCACCGGGAATTCCTAAAGTTCAAATAGGGATTCCTGAATATTATGTCATTCCTGTTGTAAGTGGTCTATTTGCTTTCAAGGGGAATGCTAGTTACGGCTGGATGGGCGATGTTCCCATACAGTATGGCGACGTGCCCGATATGCAAGCGGCGACCAAGTACCACCATCTTTCTTTCTATGGAAGGCTTGGCAAACCTGAAGCAAAATGGAAGCTTTATGCTGCGGTGCATCACGATGTCGTATGGGGTTCCGACAAAGCTATTTTCGGTGATCAATATGATCTCAGCTGGTCTCAGGAGCTTTGGCATGTGATTTCGGGAAAGGCGTACGCTCCTCCTACGGGCTATCAAGGTAAATTTGAAATATCAAAAGTTGGTAACCATCTGGGGGCAATTGATTTTGGCGCCGAATATGAATTTAAGCAATTTCGCGTGAACGTTTACAGACAGTTTTTCTACGATAAGGGAGCCATAGCTTATCTTGCAAATGTAAAAGACGGATTGACAGGCCTTGTATTTACCAATACGACTAAAGATTCGAACCCTTCCTTCAGGTGGAATAAAATTCTCGCAGAATTTTTCTATTCGAAACATCAAGCCGGAGATTATGGCACTAAAAAAACCCCATCGGGCCCCGAATATTACTATAATCATGCCGTCTATAGCGAAGGGTTTTCTTACAATGGTTTTGGCTTGGGCACACCGCTTATCATTCCTGCAAAAGATGCGAGCTCAGGAAATATCAACCATCCGCTAAATTATTTTATATCTAACCGAGTCGTTGCCGGACATATCGGAGCGCAGGTTGATGTTCGGGAATGGCAGATTCTCGTTAAGGCAACTTTCGCTAGACATCACGGCGATTATAGAACGAGTGGTCCATACGAGCAGTGGTTTAATGGGAAATTACGCCCGCAGCATTTTAATATGGGTAGGTTCGATCCTGTGAATCAGTTTTCTTTATTTCTCCAAGGTAGTAAAGAGGTTTTTCAGGGTATTCATATCTCCGGTGTTCTAGCATTAGATCAAGGAGGTATTCTGGAGAAAAATGTCGGCGGGCTCGTTAAAATTTCCAAACATTTTTAGAAAGTTTAAAAAAGTAACATATATGGTCAAAATTAATAAAATCACTTGTATTGGCGCGGGCTATGTTGGTGGTCCGACAATGTCCGTTATTGCGCAAAAGAATCCTAATCTTCAAGTCACCGTTGTCGATTTAAATGCGGCACGAATCGCTGCATGGAATGATGAGGACCTAACCAACCTTCCTGTCTACGAACCTGGGCTGGATGCAGTGGTTTTCGAGGCCCGGGGACGTAATTTATTTTTTTCAACGAATGTTGATAAAGCTATTATTGAGGCAGACATGATTTTTATTTCTGTCAATACACCCACAAAAACGTACGGGAAAGGTAAAGGCCAAGCCGCAGATTTAAAGTTTATTGAACTCTGTGCACGGCAGATTGCTGCGGTGGCTACGAGCGATAAAATTGTGGTTGAAAAATCGACACTACCGGTACGTACTGCTGAGGCATTGAAGAGCATCTTACAAAATACAGGTAGCGGTGTTAATTTCCATATTCTTTCCAATCCCGAGTTTCTCGCAGAAGGCACCGCTGTTGCCGATCTACACAGTCCTGACCGCGTGCTTATTGGTGGTGAAAACGCAGAAGCCATGCAAGCACTTGTAGACATATATAGTGCCTGGGTACCTCGCGAAAGAATTATAACGACTAATATTTGGTCTTCCGAACTTTCCAAACTTGTAGCAAATGCGTTTCTAGCGCAGCGTGTCTCCAGTATTAATGCAATTTCTGAGTTTTGTGAAGCTTCCGGTGCAAACGTGGACGAGGTCGCCAGAGCAATTGGTCAGGATAGCCGTATAGGGTCTAAATTTCTAAAGGCCTCCGTCGGTTTTGGAGGATCTTGTTTTCAAAAGGATATACTCAACCTTGTCTATATCGCGCGTTCCTATAACTTGTATGCGGTAGCGGATTATTGGGAGCAGGTTATTATTTTGAACGACCATCAAAAGATGCGTTTCGCACAGAAGATGATTCAGACGATGTATAACACCGTTAATGGTAAACACATAACGTTTTTGGGGTGGGCCTTTAAAAAAGATACGAATGACACGCGGGAGTCTGCAGCAATTTATATCGCTGATCAACTGCTAGAGGAAGAAGCCGTTCTGGTCATTTATGACCCCAAGGTGAGCGAGAAGCAGATTTATGATGATTTGGATTACTTGGGGACACGCTCACCTGAAGATAACCGACGGTTGGTGAAGGTGGTTAACGATCCTTACCAAGCGATCAAGCATGCGCATGCCATTGCGGTACTGACCGAATGGGATGAATTTAAATCTTACGATTGGAAATCTATAAAAGAAGAAATGAAACGTCCGTCATTTGTGTTTGATGGCCGTAAAATACTCGACCGGCGGCAACTTGAGGAACTGGGATTTTCCTATTATGCAATCGGGGAATAGAGACAGCAAACTAGAACACATTTTATATTAACTTTTTAAACGTAACAATTATGAAAATTGGAATCACTTTTTCGGCCTTCGATCTCTTACACGCGGGTCACATTAAAATGCTTGAAGATGCTAAAAAGAAATGCGATTATCTTATTTGTGGTTTACAGACGGACCCCACACTTGACCGCCCTGAAAAGAATAAACCCACACAAACAGTTGTCGAGCGGTATATTCAACTTAAAGGATGTAGCCATGTCGATAAAATAGTGCCTTATGCAACGGAGCAAGATCTTGAGGATATTTTAAGATCTTTTAAAATTGATGTGCGTATAATAGGGAATGAATATGCTGACAAAGATTTTACAGGACGCAAATACTGTGAAGAAAAAGGAGTGGAGCTATATTTTAATAGTCGCGATCACCGCTTTTCAAGTTCTGGGTTACGTCGTACGGTGGCCGAGAAAGAAGCGGAACGCGAGAAGCTGATTAAAGTGCCGGTAGAAAAACTAAGAGCGAAGGCGTAAATGGTATAATATTAGATTATAAAATCATGAAAATAGGAATTACATTTGGTGTGTTTGACCTCTTACACGCTGGTCATATTATGATGCTTGCCGAAGCAAAAGCTAACTGCGACTATTTGATAGTTGGACTGAATACCGATCCTTCTGAAGTTGATCCTACAAAAAATAAACCCACTCAATCTGTAGTTGAACGTTATATTCAGCTCGAAGGGTGTCGTTATGCTGATGAAATTATCCCCTATGAGACGGAGCAAGATTTGGCTGATATGATCCAGGCGATGACTATACATATCCGGTTTATAGGTGAAGAATATCGAGATAAAGACTTTACCGGAAAAAAATATTGCATTGCGGAGGGGATAGATATTTATTATAACAAACGGACCCATCGTTTCTCGAGCCACGGATTACGTATGGTTGTTGCAAATAAGGAATCTATAAAGGCCGTAAAGCGATAGCACATAGTTTGTTGTAATTATGAAAAACAATGCAATACTCAATCAGGTTAACTAATAACCGTATAAAAATATGAACATTATTACGCACGTTATTTTATCGGGCGGTGTAGGCAGTAGACTCTGGCCTTTATCGCGTAGAAGCAATCCTAAACAATACTTGAATTTGTTTAATGAAGGGTCTCTTTTTGCTATGACTGTTCGCCGTAACCGCGCATTATGCGACAAAGTGATCGTCGTAGGAAACTGCGAAAACTATAGATTAAGCAGAGAGGTGATGGATGCGCAAGGCATTTCTTATATAGACATCGTTGAGGCGACTCCCCGCAACACAGCAGCAGCTATCGCATTCGCAGCTTTCTCTTCGGAGCCCGATGATATATTGATTGTTACCCCGTCCGACCATGTTATTGTAGGGGAACAGGCTTATGCAAAGGCGATAGGGACCGCAGTCGAAAAGGCGGCCGAAGGTTACATTGTTACATTTGGTATTCATCCGACAAGACCAGAGACGGGCTACGGTTATATTGAATATGAAAACGATCAGGTGCTTTCATTTCGTGAAAAACCAAATCTAGATACAGCAGAGGATTTTATTGAACGGGGCAACTTTCTGTGGAACTCTGGCATGTTCTGTTTCAAGGCCGGAGTGCTATTACAAGAGTTAGAAGAGTTTGAACCCAAAGTGTACGCAACAGCCCTCGCTACCTGGAAGCAACAAACAGATGGAAAACTCGAGGAGACGCTGTCAAAGAAAATTCCTTCAATCAGTATCGATTACGCGGTAATGGAACGTTCAAAAAAAATTAGAGTAGTGGCCACCCAGTTCGAGTGGTCTGATTTGGGTTCTTTTGAGTCTCTTTATGACTACCTAATATCTACAGATTACCCCGTAGATGAAAATGGTAACATGGTGATTGGTTCCGATCTTTACACCACTTTTGTGGGACTAAAAAACACGCTGGTCGTGTGCACTGACGATGCGCTTTTGTTTTTGCAGAAGGAAAGATCACAAGAAGTGAAAAAAGTATACAATACTTTAGAGAGACATCAATCTAAGTTAATTGATTAATTTTTATAAGTACGACTGACTTTAGTATGCATCTAATAGAAAATGACTATTTAAAAGTGCAGATTAACGAGATTGGCGCGGAATTAAGAAGTATATGGTGTAAGAAAAAATGCAGAGAATACCTATGGCAACGGAACGCCAAATATTGGGCTAAATCTTCCCCAGTACTTTTTCCTTTTGTTGGAGAACTTAACGGGGGAAAGTTTCATTACAACGGAAGAACCTATTACGTTCCAAAGCATGGGTTTGCAAGAGATCGATTATTTCAGGTCTGTAAGCATGATGCTTCAAGCGTGTATCTTATGCTGGAATCTGGGGAAGAGACGTTTGCGATGTATCCTTTTCATTTTGAGTTTACAATTAGTTATACATTGCAAGGTCGAAGCCTGCTTTGTCAATATGAAGTGGTAAATAAAGGTGCCGAGCCTATGTATTTTTCCGTAGGTGCCCATCCGGCATTTGCGCTAGAAATAACAAACGATCAGTGCTATTCCGACTATTTTTTATCTTTTCCTGACGATCACTCCCTAAAGAGATATTTTCTAGAAAATAATCTCTTAACCCGACATTATAACATAGTGCCTTTGGATGAAAATAAGTTAGTTTTAGATGACGACATGTTCAACCAAGATGCTTGGGTGCTAAAAGGTTTGAATTCTTCTCAAGTCATGTTGCAAAATCAAAATGGAAATTACCGAATCGCTCTTAATTTTAATAGTTTTGAATACTTCGGTTTATGGGCACCACCCGGAGCGCCATTTATCTGTCTAGAACCTTGGTCGGGAGTAAATGATTCAGTGTCTCATCGGGGGCATATTGAGCAAAAAGAGGGAATTGTGGAGCTGCGTGGTATGACGCATTGGAAACGAAATTGGTCTATTCAAACCTTCTAGTTATTTAGTTATATAGTAAAATATTATCAGTATTCTTCATGTTTTTAAGATATTAAACCCTGATTTACATTTTTTTTCTCCAATCGGTTGCTGACCGTCATACGCTATTAGTTTCCTATACAATTATATGTTTTGCACTAATTATATAGCTAAGGCAAAAATAGTTGTTTATAAAAAATGAAACTAATTCGACGGGAAATTGTTTCTAAAGTAACATATAGATAACTCCTATTCGACTTATTTATTTAAAGGTAATCATAAGGATGAAAGCACGAAGACCGAAGACTTATTATACGCCGCAAGAACTGGAGACGGAATCAAGCAAGCAGATCCAACACATTCATCGAGATTTTATAAGGAAAATAAATGCTTCTGATTATCCCTGTTTGGGCGCGAAATCAGCTGTACACACTGATCAGTACAGACTGGGAATTTATGGAGAAATGGGAAGTCGTGAAAGTACGGAGGCGTTAGCCAAGGACTTGAAAAAGTATATAGAAGAAACAGTTGTCGAGGATAGTCAGTATATGACAATGATTGCTATTTTTACAGATGCCGCCTATTCGGAGATAGAATTTGAGAAAAAGCTTTGGACGCAGCTACAAGCCCTTCATAATCTAGAACGTATCTTCCAGCCTTGGGACCCAGAAGTAAGTAGTGATCCTGAAGCAGATGATTTTAGTTTCAGTTTTAATGGAAGCGCATTTTTTGTGGTGGGTGTTCATCCCCAGGCCAGTAGAAAGGCCAGGCGATTTGATTATTGTGCAATGGCCTTCAATTTACATCGTCAGTTTGAGCAACTTCGTGAAAAGGGCCTATACGAAAAAATGAAAAATTCGATACGTGACCGAGAGATTTCCTATGACGGTGGTATCAATCCGATGTTGAGGGATCATGGAAAAGGATTAGAAGCGCCTCAGTACAGTGGACGAATGGTGGGCAAAGATTGGAAGTGTCCATTTCGGAGGTAGTATTATTGAATATTGTAAAAAAATAAATAAATGGTCCACACGATAGAAAAACAAACTGGCAAAGCGTTTCGATTAAACAAAGGAGAAATACTAAAAGTGACGGACCCTTTGGGTCAACAGGTGAGTGATATGGTCCTTTTTAATGCGGGCGATATTCGGGAAAAAATTTCGTCGGGAAAAACATTGGATTTTGAAAACACGATTTTGATTACAAAAGGGCATCATTTATGGAGTAACAGAAGTCGTCAGATGGTGGAGATTCTGGAAGATACTAACGGGCGTAATGACTTTCTTTTGGCTCCCTGCAGTCCCGAAACTTTTCAAATTCTCTATAACGACCCTGAATATCATCCCAGCTGTTTTGAGAACCTTTACACGAATCTTTCTGAGTTTGGCGTCGAGCCTGACGATATTCCTACTGCGTTTAATATCTTTATGAACGTTCAGTTTGGTTTAGATGGTGAACTGTCAGTAGATCCACCGACAAGTAAAGCAGCCGATTATGTAACGTTCCTTGCGAAAATGGATTTGATCGTCGGGCTTACTGCCTGTTCGGCAGAACAATCTAATAACTTTGCTTTTAAACCCATTCAATATGAGATTCTAGGTCTTCAGTAGTCAATTAAAAAGCTGTTTATGTTTACAGTCGCATCTAGAATTTAAAACTGGGACAACAGGTTCTTTTTTAGACTCAAGCGACGCTAGCGTGTTATACACTCCTGAACATTTAGTAATTTACGGTTAAAAAGCTACGGAGCAGAAATTGATAGTTGAACTTTAATTGTTTTTCCTGAATCACTGTATTAATTTCGACGATATTTGAAGTTCATGTCGGCCAAGATGCTTTTTGAAAGTTGTCGAGGAATCTGTTTTTTTTACATACTCAGGCTCTTCTATAATGTTGTGAAATGGCCTAAATTCTTTTTAATTCAACTTGCTCTTGATACTGGACATGTTTTATCTTAATTAAACGTTTTTTCTGAAAATCAAGCGCCTTTGTGATAAACTGATACGTCGAAACTACGGCTTTAAACGTCATGTCTTTCTTTACATCTCCCTTTTTTTTACTTAAAAATATTATTCATTTACTACTGTGAATATTTCTCTTTATCAGGGTTTTATTGTTATGCTAACCACCTTGCGTTTCGTTTTATACGCTGTAAACTTTTTGATTTATTCAAAAAAAAAATAAAAGTCCACAACAAAATTAACGTTAATGACGTTCTATTAAATGGTATCATGTAACAAAAATGATATAAACATTAACACTATGACGACAACCTATACTACTTCTTCATTCTATGGTATTTCCGTTTATGCAAGGAGCAAGTTTTTATTATTAAGACTCTTATTTAACTTATTTATCGTATGATGCATTACCTCCAATACTCGCTCTCATTGGCATCCGCTCTTATTGTTTTTTATCAACCAGCGCGAGCGAACAATATTATAGGCAAAGACAATTTTACAACGTTTAATCGATCAACCCCCCCAACTTATCATCTACTTGATTCTATCGAAATTAAAGGTAAGATAACTGATTCTACAGGAACTGCAATTCAAGGTGTGGTTATCACAGAAAAAGGTACGACAAATAACGCGCTGTCTGAGCCGGATGGAACGTTTAGTATTTCAGCAGATCCAAATGGGATTCTAATCTTTTTGAAATCAGGTTTTTCTAGTAAGGAGATCCATGTGAACAATCAAAATTTGATTGAAACCTCCCTATCAGTAGGCAAAGAACCTTCGGATTCGGTCGCGACTACAGCTGCTGATTCCAGCGCGACTGTGAGCCCGCCAGCAGCCCCAGTAATTAGTGGAGGAGGAGATACGACTGCCGCCATAACTTCGGCCGCTCAGGACACTGCCGCAGCACCTACGCAAGCCGGGCAAGACATGGTTACAGGAATTGTAAGTGGGCCGGCAGGTCCGTTATCAGAGGTGACGGTGACCGTAGAAGGAACTAACGTATCGACGAGTACAGATCAATCGGGCAAATTTCAACTTGCGGCCGATGCGAATAGTACCCTAACTTTTTCGTCGGTTGGTTACAAGACCGTAAGCCAAAAAGTTGGAGATAGAGCAAATGTCCAGGTTGTATTGGCCGCAGAGAACAATACCTTAGAATCTGTACAGGTAGTCGCTGTAGGGTACGGCACGATGGAACGCGCAACATTACCTACGGCTGTATCTAGTATAGGGGCTAACCAAATACAAGACGAAGTATTACCAAGCATCACGCAAGCTATACAGGGTAAAGCCGGTGGAGTTCAAGTAACTCAAAAGTCTGGTTCACCTGGAGGCGGTATCAGTATTCGGGTGAGGGGAACTACATCGATAAACGCAAGTTCAGACCCCTTATATGTTGTTGATGGGATTCCAGTAAATAGTACAACGAATTTTACTGGCGGTTCTACGTTTGATTTTGGCGGTGGTACGCAGGGGATTAATGTATTGTCATCTATCAATCCATCTGATGTTCAGTCTGTTGAGATATTGAAAGATGCTGCGTCTTCTTCGATTTATGGTTCTCGTGCGGCGAATGGGGTTGTTTTAATCACAACGAAGAAAGGAGTGGCTGGAGAAAGTCAATTTAACTTCAACATGTATGAAGGCTTTTCCCAGGTGCCTCGTGAAAGGTATTACGATTTTATGAATACGGCGCAATATCAAGATTACATGAAGGATTATTACAAAATCCTGCAAGAACAAGATCCCAGTGCTGTTATCCCCGATCAGATATTCGCAAATCCAAATATTAATACCGATTGGCAAGACGCCATTTTTAGGACTGCTGGAACGAGAAATTACGAACTTTCGGCAAGTGGTGGGGGCGAAAAAACACAATATTATACGTCAGTTGGATACATGAAGCAAGGCGGCGTGCTTTTAGGATCTGACTACAGTAGAATGAGCGGTCGATTAAATTTAGATCATCAGCACAATGAAAAATTAAGATTCTCGACATCGATCAACCTTACACGTGCGATCAACCAACGTGTTCAGGAAGAAAACTCAAAGGAAGGTGCCACCAAGAGCGGTATTTTTTCACCGCCGAATCTGACAGTATATGATGCTGACGGAAACTTCGTATACGATCAGGTGAGGTTAACGCGAGAAAACCCAGTTGCAATGCTCGAGCTTCCTACGAACGAAGCGGAGACCTTTCGTATACTTGCAAACGCAAGTGTAGAGTATAACATCATTCCCGAGTTATTATTAAAAACGAGCTTCGGTACAGATATTAGTTTTATTGATGAAACGTTCTTTATGCCACCAAGCGGACTTCGTTCTTATACTGGTCAAGGGGGGATCGGAGCTCGTCGTAATACAAGAGATCAGCTTTGGATAAACGAGACGACTTTAACCTTCGATAAAACATTCGGTGACCACAGTATCAACGCCCTTGGGGGATTTTCCATTCAAGAATCTCAATTGGAATTTGTTCATGCTCAACGCACAAACTTCCCAAATAATGATATTCCTTACATCACAGCTGGTGGGGTAATTACGGGAGCGAACTCATATCCTGAAGAATGGGCGATCGCCTCTGGTTTTGCTCGTGTGAACTACGTTTACAAGGATAAATATATATTAAACGCGAATATACGTTCCGATGGATCGTCGCGATTTGGAGCAGATAATCGTTGGGCGGTATTTCCATCATTTGCAGGAGCATGGAGGCTGTCAGAGGAAGATTTTCTTAAAGATTCTAAAACAGTTAGCGATTTAAAGCTTCGGGCAAGTTGGGGTATTACAGGTAACCAAAATATTGGCAACTATGCCAGCCGTTCACTATACTCGGGCGGAAATAACTACATGGGGATCGCGGGATTTATCCCTAACGTTTTAGGAGATCGCGGTTTAAAGTGGGAGACCACAAATCAATGGAATGTGGGGGTGGACGCAGGATTCTTAGATGATAGAATATCGCTATTAGCTGACTACTATCATAAGAAAACGACAGACTTATTAATCGGTTTACCGATTCTTACGAGTTCAGGTTATATGAATAGATTCACCAACTCTGGTGATATTGAAAACAAGGGGTTCGAGTTTGAGTTAGTAACAAGGAATCTGGTCGGCGAATTTAAGTGGACCACTTCGTTAAATATGACGTTCAACAGAAATAAAGTCTTGGCTCTACCTGAAGGAATAGAGGATATGCGCGGAGGCGTGGGTGATTTGAACCGAGCTATTGAAGGACAGCCATTAGGCGTGTTTTATGGATGGCAAGCCATCGGTGTTAACGCTGAAACGGGAATGATCGATTACTTAGGGAGTGATGGTTCTGCGGTATCTCCTACAGACTATCAAGATCATAGACAGATAGGCGATCCTAACCCGGAATTTTTCGGGGGGATCTCAAATACATTTCAATATAAAAATTTCGATTTAAATATTGATGGTCAATTCAGTTATGGAAATGATATTTTCAACTATAATTTAGCTTCGGGATTAGAAGGATTTAATCCGAGTGGAAACCCTTTTGTTGACTTTGTAGATAGGTGGAGAGAACCCGGCGATATTACTGACGTCCCAAGACCTGCTCCAGGAGACCTTAGTAATGGTGCAGTATCCTCTCGGTTTATAGAGGACGGTTCCTTTTTCAGATTAAGAAATATCACACTTGGCTATACATTGCCGTCAACTATTAGTGAGAGGATCAAAATGAAAAAACTCCGTTGGTATGTTACAGTACAGAATGCTTACGTGTTCACCAATTATAGAGGATATGACCCCGAAGTTAGTTCAAGCCATGGTGGGGCCAACACAGGGTTAATTTATGGGTATGATTACGGTAGCTATCCACAGCCACGCATATTCACTACTGGAATTAACATGACTTTCTAATTTACTCAAGCAATAGACATGAAAAATAAGATATTATCCATATGTATAGTTACGATGTTGGCTTTTATAGCTACATCATGTGACAAATTTTTAGACAAAGATCCCCTTGGGCAGATCGCGCAAGATGAATTCTTTAATTCAGAAACCAACGCCAACGCCGCTGTTATGGGCGTGTATAGGAGTATGATGAATTCTTATTCTTTTGGACAGTCTGTAATTATCGTACCCGAGTTTTCAGCAAGACATGTAAGACATTCTGCAGTTTTTCCTGAATATGAAAACTTCGCTGAACATAAGATACAGGCAATAAACCCATGGATCTCAAATATGTGGCAGGCAATTTATACAACAATCAATGCAGCTAACCAAGTGATCGAAGAAGTTCCAAATATGACTGAAACGATGATCTCCGAGGATAAAAGGAGCATGTTTATTGGTGAAGCAAAATTTGTTAGAGCACTGAATTACTTTTTCCTTGTCCGTGCATTTAATAAAGCTCCTTTAAAACTCAGCTATACTAAGGAGGGAGACGTTATCGATATTCCGGAAGCAGATAAAACGGCTATCTATACACAGATAGTGAAGGATTTAACGGAGGCGATTGATGCTCTTCCAGTAGAGAATCCGAATACTGGAGACGCGGCCAGAGGCCGTGCGTCTCATTGGGCAGCAAAAGCTTTGTTAGCAAAAGTTTATTTATATCAAGCATCCATTACCAATGATTATAAAAAAGCAGCTGATTTGGCTGCTGAGGTAATCAATTCAGGAGGATTCAATCTCGTCTCAGATTTTAGCACGATTTGGACGACTCAAAATACAAGCGAAGCTATTTTTGAAATACAATTCGACGATCAAGCGACGAACCCATTAGCAACTGTTTCTAATGACAATGCTAGTGTTCTTTTTTTTGCTAAAGATTCAACGATCCTTGATCTTTATGAAGAATCGGATAAAAGGAAAGATTTCACGATAAAAAAAGGGAGTAATGATAATTTCTTTATGGGAAAATTTCCGAATTTTTCACCCGCTAGCCAGAACCTAACAACTATCCGATTGGCGGAAATTTATTTAATTCATGCGGAAGCAAAAGCTCGCGTAGATAATAGTGTTAGCCAAGCGGCTTATAATTCTTTAAAAATTGTCCAGGATCGCGCAGGGATCACAAAACCAATAGGTGAATATAATAACTTGTCGACATTCATCAGGGCTGTGCAAGAAGAAAAGGAGAGAGAGCTCATGTTTGAAGGAGAGACTTGGTTCGATTTCAGTAGGACTAAGCTTGCTCTTGAAAAATACGAGAACCTAACGGATGAGAATTTTCTTGTTTATCCAATACCTTCAGCACAAATTGATTTAGGCACTGGGCTTACTCAAAACCCAGGATATTGAGTAATATAATTTAGTCAACTAGCAGTTTAACTAGGCTAGTTCTGATTACAAAGGATCATCCTCGCTAACCTAAAGATCGCGGGAATGATCCTTTGTTTTTTAACACTTGCATGATTTTTAGTTTTGTTAATGAAGTTCGCAGGGGATCTGCTAAACGCTAGAAAAAAGGGGGATTATGAGTTCGTTACAATTTTTTACGATAGTTTAAAATCAGCTAAAAGAAAATAGTGTCCAACTGTATTCAGGAAATCCTTTTTAATGATCACGTTGTTTGGAAATGTTATCTTCTACTTCCAAGCTCTCTTCTTATACGACTCAGAGATTGCGGCGTGATTTTTAGATAGGATGCGATGTATTGCTGCGGAACCTGTTGAGCTAGCGTAGCGTACCTTCTGATAAATTCCAGATATTTTGTTTTTGCATCTCCGAAATTAAGGAAGTCGGTGTCTTTAATTTTGTTAAGCAGAGCTGCTTCGGCGACCGATTTTAAAAAGATAAAAAAGTTTGGTACTTCTTCACATAGTTTTTCAACGACAAGCTTGTGGATGGCATACACTTCTGAATCAACTACGGCTTGAAAAGCTTCTGATGAAGGGGTAGCGGAATAATAACTTTCTAGGTCAGCAAAGAATTGATTTTCCCTAAAAAAATATTTTGTTATTTCATTTCCCGCCGAGTCCGGTTTATAAACACGAATGATGCCCTGTTCCACGAATCCCATGTGATTTGAAATTGCTCCAATCTCGCTAAAATATTCTATAGCCTTAATTGGTTTATTTTTAAATTTAGATGCGATATAATCTACATCAGAATCTGATAGGATTGCTCCAAATTTCAACATCGATTTCAATTTTTCCATTTATTTGACAATTTTTAAATCCAGGACGCTTTTTGCACAGGATAAAATAGCCTCCTTTGTGGAGTAAGGTTTCCAATTTAGATTATCATATGCTTTACGAATATCGACTTTTCTTTTGATACCTAAATCTAGGAGAATAGGTTTTAATGTTGGTTCAAAATTAGAAAATAATCTTGCTAATAAATTGGGTAATTGCGAGGTGCTGATTTTTCTATCTTGGTATTTTTCTTTAAGAATGATAGCGATGTCTCGCATACTCGCGTATCCGGATGATGCGATATATCGATTCCCTGCCGCACTGGGATCGACCAAGGCTTTTGTCAGCAAATCCGCTACCGAACGTACGTCGATTATATCGAAACCAATTTTTGGTAAAGCCGGCATGTTTCCAGCAAGCATTTTAATAATGATATTTGCTGATGTACCATAATCCTCTTCCAAGACAGGACCTAAAATTGCACCAGGTAATACCGTTACGAGCTCTAAACCAGAACCTTCCTTGGACACGTACTCCCAAGCAGCTTTTTCAGCTATAGTTTTACTACGAATGTAGGGCGCGGTATCCGCTATATTATCTTCATCGGTCCAATTATTTTCTGTAAAAATATCATTGATCCGTTCTTTGGTTTTACCATATACTATAGCGGCTAACGAAGAGACGATGACAATTCGCTTCACGTGATTTAGTTTCGCCGCTTTTAGAACATGAAGCGTTCCATCTTTGGCGGGATCGATTAATTCGGCTTCATTCGTTGGTAATTCTCTAGGAAAAGGCGATGCTACATGGATTATGAAATTTTTACCTTTAGATAAGCTACTCCAAGCTTTTTCATCCATTAGGTCGGCTTGGGCGAGATTTAGATTAGCAATATGATCGGTATACTCTGCAATAACATTTTTTATGGAATCGGCTCTTTCCATATTTCTTAATGTGCCAGTTACCTTATAACCCAGATTCAATAGCTGAATTGCCGTATGGGATCCTAAAAATCCAGTGATTCCAGTTAATAATACTTCCTGCATGTCGGTAGTTTTTGTTGTTTATTCATACAAAAATCTTGAACAATACTTGGTTTGCAATTACCAAATGGTAAAAAATAACATAAAGTTGTTTCCTGCGTGAGTTAGCTGATAGTAGCAAGCTTTTATATAGCCGATGTCTGATAAATGATAATATTCTAGAGATACCAAGAAATATCCGGACGTACCTTTGGCGCGTTATCGAGCGAATTTCTTTGTGCCTGCCACGCACAGCACTACCCCCAATGTGACGGCTAACATGCCAATACTTACTTTTTCGTATAGTAGACAGGCGGCTAACGCTAACCCGAGAAATGGTTGCAACAATTGAAGTTGTCCAATAGTCGCAGTTCCTCCCTGTGCAAGAGCTTTATACCAAAAAATGAAAGCGACGAACATACTGAATAATGACACGTATGCTAGACTAGCCCAGGTCGCAAAGCTAATGCCTTCGAATGTAGTTGGCCGATACACAAACGTGAGCGGTAACATCACAGGTAATGAAAATACTAGCGCCCATGATATCACCTGCCAACCACCTAGTGTTTTTGTTAATTTCGCACCCTCCGCATAACCTAAACCACAAAGAATCACAGCACCGAGCATCAGGTTGTCACCAATAGGCGAGACTTTAAGACCTTGGGCGACCGAATAACCAATTACCAAAAATGTGCCTAGTAAAGAAAATACCCAAAATATGAATTTGGGACGTTCATTCCCACGTATGATGCCGAATACAGCTGTCGCTAGAGGTAATATCCCGATAAAAACAATGGAATGCGCAGAAGTGATGTGTTTTAATGCTAGGGCACTCAATAACGGAAAGCCGACAACGACTCCGAGGACAACCACAAGCAAAGGGATAATTTGCTTTTTTGCTGGTCGCTTCTCTTTAAATAGTAATAGGCTTATAAGTGCAAGTATTCCGGCGATACATGCTCTTGCTACTGTTAAAAATATCGGATCAACTTCTAAAACCGCTATTCGAGTAGCGGGTAAGGAACCACTAAACAATACCACGCCAATAATACCGTTTAACCAACCTTGTGAGACGTTTCCTTTTAACTTACCATTTGACATAAACTTTATATTTTATGCAAAACTCAGTAATCAATATGAATAAACACAGTCACAGTTTTTGTTATTATAATGGGTACAGTTAAATTAGTAATATGAAAAAGGACTTTTTGTATAGATCGATAGCGTCGAATATCGCAAATAAGATAGAGGCAGGAGTTATAAAGGAGGGTGAACGTTTACCCTCTGTAAGAATGTTGAGCAAAAGCCACGGAATCAGCGTAAATACAGCCAAGAGAATTTTTATTGAATTGGAAACTCGATCTCTCGTGCGATCGAAACCTCAATCAGGGCATTTCGTAAGTTCGATAAATTATTTGAAGCTTCCTTTGCCAGAAGTAAGTCAACCGCTGCCCGTGGCCAATAATATAGAGCCTAACGAATTGATAACCGGTGTTTATTCTACGATGGGACGTGCCGATTTAACGCTTTTTTCGATCGGTGTACCCTCAGGTGGTCTTTTACCATTGGCAAAGATGAAAAAGGAAATCGTTCTAGCCACAAGAACATTAAAAGAAGGTGGTACCGAGTATGAACCTTTACAGGGTAACTTAAAGCTTCGGAGGATGATTGCTTCTCGCTCGCTCGCGTGGGAGGGAGATTTGAAGCCAGACGATTTGATAACCACGAACGGTTGTATGAATGCTTTGGCTCTATGCCTTATGGCACTTACCAAACCGGGTGATACTGTGGCGCTAGAAAGTCCTTGTTATCCAGGTATTCTACAACTTGCAAATAGCTTAGGGTTAAAGGTGCTGGAAGTGGCTACACATCCCGTAACCGGAATCGATATCGATGCCCTGAGCGCACTATTGCCGACGATAAACGTTTGTTTATTAGTTCCTAACTTCAATACACCATTAGGTTATTGTATGCCTGATGAAAATAAAAAGGAAATAGTCTCGATACTGGCAGCGCATGGCATCCCGCTTATCGAAGATGACGCCTATGGGGATATTTTTTTTGGGTCCGAACGTCCCAAATGCTGTAAATCTTTTGATACGACAGGAAATGTGTTATGGTGCAGCTCTGTTTCTAAGACGCTCGCTCCGGGATATCGTGTCGGTTGGGTTGCTCCCGGTAAATATAGGGCCCAGATACTAAAATTAAAACTCGTACATGCGCTATCTTCCACTTCTGTGGTTCAAGAAGCAGTTGGAAATTTTTTAATGACAGGCCGATATGAAAATCATCTTCGCCGTTTTCGAAAAACATTGCAAGACAATTATCAGCGTTATGTTTTTGCTATTGCAGAACATTTTCCTTTGGGCACAAAAATAAGCCGACCACAGGGTGGTCTTGCTTTGTGGGTTGAATTTCCAGCAGGCATAGACACCGTTGAACTATATAACTATGCGCTTAAACAGCATATAAGTATTGCACCGGGGAGAATGTTTACGCTACAAAATCAATTTCAAAATTGTATGCGTCTTTGCATCGGGTTGCCTTGGAGCAATGATTTAGCGTTAAAATTAAAAAAACTCGGAACCTTTGCCAAGATGTTGCTATGAGTTATGCGTGCTTTTTGTTTTAATAATTTTTAAGCTTTTTAGCGACCTACTTTAAGTTAACAAAATACTACTTATCTTTGTAGAATGTGTAAGACTCTGCATAAATCGGATATGGTATTGTAAACAATCTATACAGAAAGTATAGATAGTCCTTTCATTTTTACTCGAACAATTCGTTTCGAGGGTGATTTCTATTATATAAATTTTATTTTTTAATCTGCGTACATTGATGACAGCATTGCTGTGCATTCGCATGTGCGTCCTATATTCAGAAAAATGAGTCACGATAATAAAACAATTCACGACTTCGATTTTAATTTAATATGCGAATATTTCTCTAGTGTGGATCGCCAAGGACCCGGTAGCCCTGAAGCAACCGTTAAGGCGTTAAGTTTTGTGAAAAACCTTTCCCATAAATCTAAAATTGTCGACATCGGATGCGGAACAGGTGGCCAAACAATGGTGCTAGCTCAAAATACGCTAGGACGAATCACCGGAATTGACCTGTTTCCGCCATTTGTAGATCGGTTCAATGCCGATGCCACTAAACTCAAACTTAACAATAGGGTAAATGGAATTGTGGGCTCAATGGACGATCTGCCTTTTAGAAATAAAGAGCTGGATTTAATTTGGTCGGAAGGAGCCATTTATCATATCGGTTTTGAGAGGGGGTTGCGTGAATGGCGAAAATTCCTAAAGCTGGGAGGCTATATAGCTGTTACCGACCTTTCTTGGTTTACCGAACAGCGACCCAATGAAATTCATGAATTTTGGTTGGATGCCTATCCTGAAATTGATACGATTCCTAACAAGATAGCACAAGTGAAGAATGCTGGATATTTACCCATTGCAACTTTTAATTTACCTGAAGATTGTTGGACAAAGCATTTTTATGAGCCACAAATTAGCGCTCAGGAAATATATTTAAGGAAGTATGCAGGCAATAGAATCGCCGAGGAATTGGTGTTCAATCAACGACGGGAAAGGGCATTATATACTAAATACAAGGCATATTACGGATACACTTTCTATATCGCAAAAAAGATAAAATAATGAATGATTTAAATATTTACGGTTGGAACGAGAAATTGAATTATCTCAAGCAATCTACACAATACAAAAGCCTTCCACATGGTCGTGTATCAATTGTGCATCGGACATGTTACGAAGTCATTTCGGAGAAAGGTACGTTTCAATGTGAACTGACGGGGAACATGTTGTTCGCAAGATCTGACCTTGAGTTACCTTGTACGGGAGACTGGGTTATTTTTCAACCAGTTGACCAAAACAAAGGAATCATCGTCGACATGCTTCCCTGCGAACGAACACTGCGTCGCAAGAAAATTGGAACTATTTCCGGTAGACAAACTATTGCTTCACACGTGAATAAAGCATTTATCGTGCAAAGTCTTGACGAGAATTTTAATGTTCGCAGGGTTGAACGTTTTCTGTATCAGATATTGGAAGAAGAGATAGTTCCGGTATTGGTTCTTAATAAGGCTGATTTAGATTTTGATCGGCGAGCGATCGACGCGTCGATCGAACATATTGCTTATCGGACCCCTATTTTCTATACAAGTATACATCTTCCAGACACGATTAACCAATTAAGGGAATATATAGAGGAAGGTGAAACGGTTGTATTTGTGGGTTCATCGGGGGTTGGTAAAAGCTCGTTGATTAATGCTCTTTGCGAAAAGGCAGTACTTCTGACCTCAGATATTAGCCTAGCTACAGGAAAGGGGAGGCATACTTCGACCCGCAGGGAAATGGTATTGTTGGATGGTTCGGGTGTTTTAATTGATACTCCGGGGGTCAGAGAGTTTGGATTAGTAACCGATAATCCTAATTCATTGTCAGAGATGCTAACCGTCGCGGATTATTCCCAATCATGCCGTTTTGATGATTGTACGCACGAAAATGAACCCGATTGTGCCGTGATCGAAGCGGTACAAAAGGGAAGATTAGAGCAGAAAGTGTATGACAGCTATCTCAAACTTCGGCGGGAAGCGTGGTATTTCTCTACTTCTGAACATGAAAAACGTAAACGAGCGAAATCGTTTTCAAAACTTGGAGATGAAATCAAAAAACGAAAGAAGAATCGCTAAAGCTACTTTTGCATACGGGTATTTCCATAAGGGAAATACCTGTTTTTTTTCAGCTATTGTTCAAAATTGTACGCGATTTAGTGTAGAAATGCATTTAAATTAAAATCCGATAGCACTTTTACGAAAAAAGCCTATCCAACCGCTAGATTGGATAGGCATTATAAACCGTTAGATTAAGCTCACTTGGTGCTTTTTGAAGCTGAACAAATTGTGCTAATGAGCAGTCCTCACAGATTATCAATAGCCGGGATTTTGCTGCGCTTCAATTTCTGGATTTGCGTTTATTTCATCAATTGAAATAGGAAGAATTGTTTTATAGAATGTTCTATCAATCGTTTTCTCCCTGTGAATTGTTGGTATGGAACCCAATGCGTCATCAAAGGTAATAATGTCATTCCAACGTATCTTATCAAAGAATCGATGTCCTTCAGTGAACAGCTCTTTGCTTCGCTCTGTTTTTATCATATCGAATGTCAGGCTTGCTGATGTAGCGGGCAAAAGGGCGGGTGAGCGTTTACGAATAGCGTTGAGGTATGTTGCCGCTTTCTCTTTATCTGGTGCTGGTTTTAGTAATGCGGCTTCTGCGGCATTTAGATAGACTTCTGATAAGCGAATGACCTTGATATTCACTGCAGTACTATTGGATGCATTTTTATCGCCGGCAAGACTCGTGCTACCGCTATATTTATAGGAAGAGCCTAGGCGTTCTGCTGGATAATCAGAGGTTTCACTAAATTCATCCTCTTCCATCACCGCCCATCGAACGTCGGTTGTATCCTCTGATAGCTTTGATAGAAAGTCGGTACTCGCGATGAAGTAACCTAAGATACTGGAACTTCCGTGCCCTTTTTTCCGGTACATTGCCCCTAAGGACGTATTCCCTAGGTCGCCTTCATTGGGGTATACGCCAAATTCCAGAATTGACTCGGTACCAAACTCTTTTGTCCAAGATGTTGCCCACTCGGTATTTGAATAAAGTGTATATTCGCGAGACTCAATCACTTTTTCCGCTGCCGCTAAAGCCTTGTCGTAGTCCTCCATGTAAAGGTAGACCCGCGACTGTAAAGCGATGTTGCCGTAGTAGTTAACAAAACCGTTAGTTTTTCCATCATTAAGAAGGCTTTCCGCAGCGAGCAGATCGGTTACAATCTGCGTGTAATTTTCTTCTACGGTGTTTCGTAATTTCTTTGCCTCATTCGGAAGTACCTCCGTGATGCTGGGAACACCAAGAGCCGTTTTATCTTCGTTGTATGGTTCTCCGTACAGACGGACAAGGTCGAAGTAGATTAACGCGCGCAGAGTGAGCGCCTGACCGATTTTATCGTCGAAATCTTCGGTACTTCCTTCCGATTTCAAGGTTTCGATTGCTGCGAGCAGGTTGTTGACCTGTCGTAAACAGTGGTAGCCCTGCGCCCATAATCCTGAGTAGGAGTTGGAGGACTCCGCGTGGTTAAACACGTATAATGCGTCGTACCCGCGTCCCTGGGATCCAATGGTTAAATCGCCTCCTTTTGCGTCTCCATATAAAGGAAACGTTCTGCCGTAGTAATCGGCGTCGGTTAACTTACGCATCAGTCCGTTGATGACTACCTGTGCTTCTTTTGCAGTTGTGATCGCCGTTTCAGCATTTGCAGATTCTGTTGGTTCCACATTTAGGAAATCACTACAAGATGTAGAAATTAATGCCGCCGCCAAACAAGTTATTAAGAATGATTTTTTCATGTCTGTTTTTCAAATAGTTAAAAAGAGAATTCTACACCAAAGGTATAAGTCTTAGCAATAGGTGTTTCCCAGCCGCGTGTGCTGAATTGATTGACTTCTGGATCTGAATTTTTGAACTTTGAGAAGGTCAATAAATTGCTTCCATTGAAGAATACACGCGCATTGTTCATTTTAATACGCTCTGTTAAATGTGACGGGATGTTGTATGTCAAAGAGATGTTTTTCAAACGTAGATATGTGCCGCTGTATAGGTGGCGTGAACTAATTTGGTTAACATCTTCTAAATCTCGTCCTGATACCATTGGCAGGCTTCCTGAAGGATTTTGCGGGCTCCAGGTTTCGTCCACAAAATATTGTGAATGTATACGCTCCCAATAGTATCCATCGTCGGCAACATCTTTATTTGCAGAGTCATATATATCTCCTCCTAAACGATAAATGAAGTTTAAACCCAGACTAAAGTTCTTGTAATCTACGGTTGAATTGATCCCTCCATAAAGTTTAGGTGTTCCGTCTCCGATGATGGTTCGTTTCGCCAGCGTATAGTCATAACTTGCCGCCCGACCGTCAACCTGAAAATCGCCCTCACCAGCCTCCGGATCATTCAAAAACCACATGTTTTTACCATTTGTTTGGTCAGTTCCGGCCCATTCTAGACCGTAAAATGCTAACGTCGACTGTCCCTCACGGTATATGTAGCGAGCTCGGGCATCGCCCCCTGTGGGATCGTTCCATATGATGTCTTCTCCGCTGCTTAGTGAGACGACTTTGGAATTAATGTGGCTCGCATTTACTGACAAGGTCCATTTCCAATCTTCATTTTTAATAATATCAGAGCCAATCTCTATTTCCACACCTTTATTGTTAATCTGTCCCACGTTTTTCATGCTACTGGGAAAACCGGTGATCATCGATTGAGGGACATCTTGCAATAGATCTTTGGAATCGCGATTGAAATACTCGACGGCACCAAAAACTTTGTTGCCAAATAGACCGAATTCCAGCGCAATGTTGGTGGTGAAGTTGCGCTCCCATGATAGAAATGGATTTGCTGAACTGCTAATGCCTCCGCCCGGAGTTGCCATGTATTTGGAATCGTATTTTACGAGCGATCTCCAGGCGTAGTCGTCGATTGGTAGCGTGCCATTCACCCCATAGGAGGCACGCAGACGTAAATTATTGATTTCAGGTATCTCTTTAATGAAATTCTCGTTTGAGAGTGTCCAAGCTCCGGCAACTGACCAGAAATCTCCCCAGCGCTCGTCAGGACTGAGCTTGGAAGAACCGTCACGACGATAGGACGCCGAAGCAAAATACTTTTCTGCATAATTATATTCCGCCCGCGATAGGACTGACATCATGGAGTTTCCCCAGCCGTAGGCAGTTGCATCAAGAGATCCAGCAGTTGCTACGGTATGGAGTTTGGAATTTGGTAGGTCTTTACCCGATGCGCGGATATACTCGATGTCGTTTTTTTCTGCTTCAAAACCCGCCAGCAAGCCTAGATTGTGTAGTCCGAAACTCTTGTTATAATTCGCTGTTGTGGAGGACACCAGTTTACGGTAGTTAGTTGACATCTCCGAGACCGAACCATTATCGGTAGCGCCGGTATAATGTTTTGCGCTATAGTAAATATGATCTTTCGTTTCTGTATCGTCGTAAGAAAATACTGTTTTGATATTCAGTTCTTTTGTTAGTTTTAAGTTAAGTGACTCTGTCGCCGAAATACGTGTGGTATTCGACCAGTTTTCCCACTCGTTGTTGTAGTATAACTGGTTCTGTGCTAAACTACCGTAACGATCAGTCCAAGCCTCGCCCGTTTTATAGTCAGTCGGCCAATAAAACGGCCATAGTAAGTTACGCGTTTGGTAGAGGTAGTTGGTGCTTGTATTACGTGTATCGTTTAAACCGACCAATTTTGTTCTACCGATATTGATATTAGTCCCAAATTCGAGCATTTTGCCAATCTTTTGCGTTAAATTGACACGACCAGAGACGCGGTTATAATTGTTTTCGATAGCTCTACTTTTATCGCTGGTGTAATTTAACGACGTATAATAATTGGTCTTCTCATTAGCGCCACTAACGGCAATATCGTTGGAATTGAAAATTCCCGTTCTAAACAACGCATTATCCCAATCAAAATATTTTCCTTCTCGGTTTTCTATTCCGTCTGTTCTGCCAGCGATGTTTACGTTTTCCCACATGGTCGTGCCGTTTGTTGAAAATTCGTAGCCGTGTTTTCCAAAGTTCGTATTAAATCGGTTCAATACCCATGCGTTTGCCGCTTCTTCGGTTAAACCGCCTGCGATCCTTGAATCGTAGAGCAAACTGTACAGGGTGTTGATCTGGTCCTGAGGCCCAGCGGCTTCATAGTTGTCAGTTGCCCAGGACGGACTAAGACCGAGACTAGATTTAAAATTGATCTTTGGGGCACCAGATTTACCTTTTTTTGTGGTAATGATAACCACACCGTTTGCTGCTCGTGATCCGTAAAGCGATGAAGCGGCCGCATCTTTCAAAACCGTCATGCTTTCAATATCGTTCGGATTAATGGTGCTCATTACGTTATTACTGGTATAAATATGATCACCCATTTGGGAGGTTTCTCCAGATACAATAGGCACACCGTCAACTACATATAGCGGTTCATTTGAAGCGCTCATGGATCCGATTCCGCGAATCCTGATGGACGGGGTAGCACCCGCTTGTCCGGAGGTTGTGGTAACTTGTAGGCCTGCTACCTGCCCAGCTAACGCTTTTTCAAACGAAGTTACCGGCTGTTTGTCGATTTGATCAGCACTGACAGTCGCCGCCGATCCAGTGTAAGTGCTTTTTTTCGCGGTACCGTAAGCAACCACCATGACTTCGTCAAGGGAGGTCTCATTATTAGTTAAGCTGAGGTTAACTGTTTTACGACCGGCGAGGGCAAATTCTTGTTCTTGGAAGCCAACGGCAGTAATAACGAGTGTCGCATTAGGGTTCGCGTTGATCGTAAAAAGGCCGCTTTCGTTTGTGGATGTGCCTAGATTGGTTCCCTTGATGCTGATGGTAACGCCAGAAAGGGGTATTCCGCTCGCGTCGGTAATTTTACCGGCGATGGATGTTTGCTGTGCGTTGACTACCTGAAATGCAGAACAGGCGATCAGACACATGGTGGTTAGTAGAGGTTTATTCATCGTCTAGATTTTAGTATTCTAAATATACTTGTTATTTTCTTTTTGTTAAAGTTTTGTTAAATAAATATTTAATTTAATTGAATTTTATTCGGTAGAAAAGTGTGTATACCGAATGATGTAAAAAAAAAGCAACCGTTGGGTTGCTGTAGTCATGTTATACGGTTTCTTTTATTAAACCAATTCCAGCGCGATCGGGCAGATAGCAAAATCCGTGTTTCACTTCCATTCCCTGGAATATGTCGTTGCCGATCAATAATGCGCCATCCAGATCTGCCCAGTCTACCAGGGGAGCTAACTGTGCGGCCGCTGTAATAGCGCAGGAGGTTTCTGTCATGCAGCCTAGCATAACTTTCATTTTTAAAGCGCGTGCTAGTTCGGCCATTTTTTTTGCTTCACGCATGCCCGTGCATTTCATTAATTTAATGTTGATGCCTGAATAGACTCCTTGTAGAGCAGTAACATCCGTATAGCGTTGGCACCCTTCATCGGCTATCGTGGGAATAGGAGAGCGTTCGGTTAACCAAGCGTTATCTTCGATTTGCTCCTTAGGCATAGGCTGCTCCAAAAATACTACACCACGTTCTGCTAGCCAGTGGGCCATTTCGAGCGCTTGTTCTTTACTTTTCCAACCTTGATTAATGTCCGCGCATAAAGGTACCCCAGTAACTGAACGGATGGTGTCGATGATCATTTTGTCGGTATCTAGTCCAAGCTTCACTTTTAAGATCTTAAACTGCTCTGCCTCGGCGACTTTTTTACGTATCATCTCTTCGCTGTCAATCCCTATTGTAAAAGAGGTAGCAGGTATTTCGGCAGGATTGAGTCCCCAAATTTTATAAAATGGTTGACCCATTAATTTTCCGAGTAAATCGTGCAGAGCAATATCCAGTGCTGCTTTCGCGGCGGTATTCTTCTCCTGGATACTGTCAACGTAACTTAATATCTCTTCGGTTTGAAAAGGAGATGCGAAGATGGAAAGATCCACTTTGTTAAGAAAACTAATGACGCTTTCTTGCGATTCACCGAGATACGGAGGCATGCTTGCCTCTCCATAGCCCGTTACACCTTCATAGGTTAGCTCGGTGAGGATAACCGGTGTGGTTGTACGGCTAAATGAAGCCACGGTGAAAACGTGACGCATCTCTAAGGTATAAGGCTTTATACATAGGGTGAATTTTCCCATTGTAATTGTTTGCCAGTCTGCTTTTTGCATCGGTTTGTTAATTGTGTGTATAATAGTTATTTTCCGAAATTTTCTGAATCGCGGGGTCCTCTGAGCCCAAGTAGCGACGAGCGGCTACGACAGTTCTTGTCTGGAAGTCATCGTAGTTTTCTGCGTCTTTGAGCATGCTGTTGATCCGAACTGTGCCAGCCGAATGAATAAATACGCCGTTTCCTATGTATAGGGCAACATGGGTGACCCGAGCATTTTGTGATTTATGTTTGCCGCCAGCGAAAAATAATAGATCTGCGGGTTTTAAGTTTTTTAGAGCTTTTGTAGGATCAAAATTTCCTTGTTCATCGAGGATGTCAATTTTTTCACCGTGTAATACCTGCTGGGAAGCGTCACGGGGGATGATGTAACCATTCATGAAAAATGAAGTCTTTGTAAGACCGCTACAATCTACACCCTTCACTGAGGTTCCGCCCCATAGATAAGGTAAACCGAGCATGGATTTTGCGCTAGAGATGACATTTTCACTGGTCGGTTCCCTAGAGTTTAACCAATCATGGAAAAGAACCGCTTCGTCTTTCCGAATAAAAGCAACGCGTTTGTCTGGGTAGGAAACTTTATAATAACTGCCTTGTTCTGTAATTAACGAAAGCACGTCTCCATATACTAAATCCGAAACACGTTGACTTTTCTCGTTTGGTTCACTGTATGATTTGCCGAAGTCGGCGGTATAAATAATGTTCGTTCCTTTTTTCCAGCTTACTAACTCTGATTCCGTCATTGGGACAACCGAAGATGTTGGTACCCATGCTATATATCCTTCAGGTGTGCGCACCCGGAAATCGCCTCCATCTTTATCCAAAATATCAACTTGGGCGCCTAAGAGGACTTGCGTCGCCATTTCTGCGGAGTGGGCCGGTTTTGTACGCAGGTTGGCAACCGATAGGTTGACAATGCCGTATGGACGATCGGATACCTCATTTGTCGGAAAGACGTCAATTTGAATATTCGCACTGATACTCGCGAACCTGTTTATCAGCGTATCTTTAATCGACTTGTCGCTGGTTTGAAGGATATAGTTATTCTTAGTTATGTCCGATGTTGTGAATTCAATAACTGCCAAACGTTTGTCGGGAGCCATTTGCTCACGGGTGGATTCAACGAGAGATACTACTTTATGGTAGAGAGTTGAATCGACCTGTGCATTTGTTTGTAACGCGCCACTTAAAAGTAATGCTACGCATGCCGATTTCCAATAAATTGCTGCCATTTTCAAATTAGTTATATGCGAATATAAGTCAAATTGAAAGAAAAGCCTATAGACGCTGCGTTTTTTTATTTGTTTTAAACTTACTGTTGTAGTAATCAGCAATAATGCGCTGTTTTTTAGCTGTGTTAATACCATGTGGCGAAAAATTAGGATAAATGTAAAATTCAATTGAATATCCATTTCTATCAGTAGTTAATTAAGTGAGGGTGTACGGCAAATTTTGTATTATTGCATGGTCAAACCAGGATAAAATGAATACAAGAAGAAGATTTATTAAGCAGTCGATAATTGGTGCAGCGAGTATTGGAGCCATTGGTGAATTATCAGCAGGTGCGAAAAGCACAAAAATGACAAAACCTATTGTGATATCGACATGGGATTTTGGTGTGGCTGCCAACCAAGATGCTTGGGGAATTCTTAAAAGTGGTGGCAAAGCATTGGATGCAGTAGAGCGGGGGGTGATGGTCGCCGAAGCAGACCTTTCTAATACGACTGTCGGAAAAGGAGGATATCCGGATCGAGACGGACATGTTACTTTAGACGCTTGCATTATGGATAGCGAAGGGAACTGTGGCTCGGTCGCGGCAATGGAACATATTGCACATCCGATACAAGTCGCTCGTTTAGTGATGGAAAAGACCCCACATGTTATGTTGGTTGGTGAAGGAGCTTTACAGTTTGCTTTGGAAAACGGATTTAAGCGCGATAATTTACTCACTCCGCCTGCAGAAAAAGCATGGAAAGAATGGCTTAAAGGAAAGAAATACGCGCCGGTGATGAACATTGAAAACCAATCGTTCAATAAAGAGCGTTTGCCGGGGAATAAGTATAATCACGATACCATAGGGATGTTGGCTTTAGATGCATCGGGAAATCTTTCCGGTGCATGTACAACAAGCGGGATGGCATTTAAGATGCATGGAAGAGTTGGAGATAGTCCTATTATTGGCGCCGGTTTATATGTAGATAACGAGATCGGGGCTGCTACCTCCACAGGTGTTGGTGAGGAGGTAATGCGTACGGTCGGAAGTTTTCTTGTTGTAGAGCTTATGCGTCAGGGGTACTCTCCGAGAGACGCTTGTCGGGAAGCAGTGGAGCGCATTGTGAAAAAGAAGCCTGATATAGCGAAAGATATTCAGGTTGGATTTTTAGCGCTAAACAAAAATGGGGAATACGGTTCTTTTGCTTTGCAAGAAGGCTTTACATTTGCTGTCTGTGAAGCTGGAAATCAGGAACAAGTTATTAAAGGAGAACATTATTATAAATAGGTAAAGTATCTCTTAATTAGATTTTTAAAATATAATTATTATGAAAGCAACATTTGGTGGTGGATGTTTCTGGTGCACAGAAGTGATATTTCAGAACATAGAAGGAGTAAGCACCGTCCTTCCTGGATATATGGGGGGGAAGGTTGATAACCCGACATACGAACAGGTGTGTGAAGGTAATACGGATCATGTTGAAGTCGTTCAGATTGATTTTGATGAAAATAAAGTCGGATTTATAGAGTTATTAAAAGTATTTTTTAGAACACATAATCCTACCACGCTAAATAGGCAAGGAAACGATGTGGGAACCCAGTATCGCTCCGTTGTCTTTTACCATAGCGAGGAGCAGCGGGGAGAGACCGATAGATTCATTTCAAGCTTGCAAGACGATGCGATCTTTGAAGATCAAATTGTAACTGCTGTGGAGCCCGCTGTCACTTTTTGGGAGGCGGAAAACTACCATCACGATTACTTTAATCAAAATCCAGGAAATCCGTATTGCGCAGCAGTCATTGCACCAAAGGTTCAGAAGTTTCTGAAGGAATATCAGTCGTAGGCCTAGCTCGAATAAAAATGTCGTCAGTAAAAAGACTTTTGCTGACGACATTTCTAGCTTTTCTTTAGACTTTAGAAAAGAGAGGTTTGACCGTTATCGTCTAGATTAATATCATCAGGATTTGTTATCTCAAAACTGACATCGTTGGATTTATCCTCGTTTCCCCCCTCCACTTCTGTTTCGCCATCAGTGTCAATAAGGTCGTCTGTTTTATTTGATACATTATCTTCGGTCAAATCCGTTTCTAATAATTCTGATCCAGTCTGGCTTGTAGAATGGTCAACAAGTTGGTCTTCATTTATTACACCATCAACGGATGCCTCTTTTTCTTCTGTCGCAAGATCCAGTTCGGCAGAAAGTAATTTTACCTTTTTGACGGTGTGGAAGGATAGCCTGTTACCTTGTGCTTTCATACCCTTAACGTCAATAAGCTCAACCAAAGGCTGCTCAAGCGTCTCTGGAGTTTGTGTCTTACCCTTCAGGAGTTCGATTCGTGCTATCGGCTGCTGGCCATTTGTTAAAATGAGAAGCTTAGACCCGGGTGCTTCGTTAATGAAAGGTACCCGTTTGCCGATGGGCTGATCATCAAACTTGAAGCGCTTCACGTAGAATGTTCCAGATTTACCGTCTTGATGAACCGCAGTATAAACGTGTTTGGTGTTGTACTTCTCCATTTTGAGAATATTGGCGTCAAAATGGTTGTTTAAATCGAATGATGAAAACTCGTAAGTGCCATCCGGATAGGCAAGTAATATTTTATCATCCCCATCGAACTCTCCTAGGTAACGACCACGTTCGTCTGCATTCAATCGACGCAATATGTCATCGAACCAGATTTTACGCCCAGCAAGGGTAGAGATACCCGCATTTTTAAACGTGATTTTCTTTATTGGATATTTTGAAACGATATTACCTTGCGACGCTCTCCCTTTAATCGCTATTTCTGCAAAATCTTGATCAAAGTTTAGTTTACGCAATTTTGTATGTGGCTTTAGCTGGATGTTCACCACTTCGGCCTCGCCGTTAGGGTTTGCCGTGAAGTAAAGTATTTTCGACCCCTTGCTACCTTTGCCGATGTCGTATTCCTTGTCTCGGGTAACCGAGGTTACTGCAAAGCGTTTGATATAACTGGTTCCGGTTGCCCCATCTTTATATATCGCATTGTATATTGTACGTTCGTCCCCTTTCTTGAATACAGCGACGTGGATGATGTCTTTTCCGACGAATCCTTTTTCCTGAACTTTGGTCACAGAGTATTTCCCATCCGCCCGGAAGACGATGATATCATCGATATCCGAACATTCCGAAACGAATTCGTCCTTGCGCATGCCCGTTCCTATAAACCCGTCTTCACGATTAACATAAAGTTTAGCGTTCGCAAGCGCTACTTGGGAGGCTTCCACCTTGTCAAATACGCGTATTTCTGTTTTTCGTCCCCGATCTTTACTGTATTTTTGGCGCAGATGCTCAAACCACGCGATCGTATATTCGGTAAGATTTCGTAAATTTTTGCGAACCTTTTTGATCTCATCTTCGAGTGCTCTCATCTGCTCATCCGCTTTGGAAACGTCAAAACGCGTGATACTGCTCATAGGTTTATCAATAAGACGCTTGTAGTCTTCAGGAACTATTTCTCGATAGAATTGTGAAAAGAAAGGTGCGAATAACTCGTTTAAAACCTTTACTACTGTATCGAAGTCTCCAGAATTCTCATAGCTTGGATGCTTATACATCCCTTCTTGTATAAATATCTTAAGGAGTGTACTGAAGAATATTTTCTCCTGTAGTTCATGTAGTTTAATTTCAAGTTCCCTTTTAAGCAGCGCCTTTGTTTGTTTGGTGTTCGCGATAAGCATATCGTTTACACTCATGAAATGGGGCTTATTGTCAATAATGACACAGGTGTTTGGAGATATCGAGGTTTCGCATGCAGTAAATGCATAGAGCGCATCGATTGTTACATCAGGAGAAATCCCTGGCGCTAGGTGAACGATGATTTCCACGTCCTTAGCCGTGTTGTCTTCGATCTTTTTGATCTTGATCTTTCCTTTATCATTCGCCGTTACCACGCTATCGATTAGCCCGCCGGTGGTGGTGCCAAAAGGAATCTCGGTAATCGCAAGCGTTTTTTTATCTCGTTCTTCGATTTTCGCACGTACGCGTATTTTTCCTCCTCGACGACCTTCATTATAGTTTGACATATCCGCCAACCCTCCGGTCGGGAAGTCAGGGAGCAGGTTCGGGCGTTCGTCGTTCAATACTTGTATCGATCCATCGATGAGTTCCACGAAGTTATGTGGCATAATCTTGGTAGCAAGCCCCACGGCAATACCCTCAGCCCCTTGGGTTAATAGTAAGGGGAATTTAACAGGTAGAGTGACAGGCTCTTTGTTACGGCCATCATAACTTTGCTGCCATTCTGTTGTATCGGGATTGAATACAACTTCAAGAGCGAATTTTGATAGGCGACCTTCGATGTAACGTGGAGCGGCGGCAGAGTCGCCAGTTATCGGGTCTCCCCAGTTGCCCTGACAATCGATTAACAGGTCTTTTTGTCCCAGCTGTACCATAGCATCACCAATCGAAGCGTCGCCGTGCGGATGGTATTTCATTGTATTACCAATCACGTTGGCCGCTTTATTAAAGCGTCCATCGTCCATTTCTTTTAAAGAATGGAGGATACGGCGTTGTACGGGTTTGAACCCGTCATTAATATGTGGTACGGCCCTGTCTAGAATAACATAAGATGCGTAGTCGAGGAACCAGTTCTCGTACAACCCCGATAGGGGGATAGTAGTTGAATTCGATTCGTTGTCCTGACCTTGGTCATTAAGGTCCTGATTTTCTTCTGGAAAATTTGTTTCTTCACTCATTTACTACAAAATACTATTATTTCGAAAAAGTCAGTTTTTCTGAAAGTAGGGTAAAAATAGCAAAAATCACTGGATTTTTAGTGTTGATGATTGATTCTTCTAAGTATACGGGAATGCAGCTCGTTTCCAAGTCGGTAATGGGTTTAGAGGATATGGGAGTGAGCAGGCTTGAAGGAAGATAAATATTCGAGACCGCTATGGGATAGAGTTGAAGCGCGAATTATTAAACACATCCACGTTCGCCAAAACATGAAATAGCGAAATAAAAATATCGACTGGTAGATAAAATAGGGAGAGTTTCTTTAATATTGCATTATGATCTCTTTTGCGAATGCTAAAATCAATCTCGGATTAAACATCACCGCCAAGCGGCCAGATGGATATCACGAATTGCAGACCGTTTTCTATCCATTTGGCTTGTACGATATCATTGAGATTAATACGATTGAAACGCGGACAACTCTTACCATTACGGGCATCGATCTACAAGTTGATGAATCAAATTTATGCCTGAAAGCCTATAGATTGCTCGCAACGAGTTACGCACTACCAGAGGTTGCTATTCATCTTCATAAACAGATACCTTTTGGCGCGGGATTAGGAGGGGGGTCGTCAGATGCTGCGGTCGTTCTAAAGATGTTGAATGATAAATTTCAGTTGAATTTGGCCGGCAACCAACTAGTAGATTTTGCTGCGATGTTGGGTGCGGACTGTCCTTTTTTTATTCGTAATAGTGCTACGTATGCGACGGGAACGGGGACCACTTTGCATCACATAGATCTGGATTTGAGTGACAAATTTATTGTGCTTATTAAACCGGATATTCATATTTCCACACAGCAGGCTTATGCCGGAATCAGTCCCGTTGTTCCAGAACAAGAATTAGATGAGTTAATCACACTCCCCATACAAGATTGGAAGTTTTATATTAAAAACGATTTTGAAGATCGGTTATTTGAACTTTATCCCATAATTCGTGACATCAAGCTCGCACTTTATGAGAACGGTGCGTTGTATGCCTCTATGTCGGGATCCGGATCATCGGTTTACGGAATTTTTGATCAAAAAGTTGATTTAAGTAAGCTTGGCGCTCTAGGAACAATCTATTATCCTGTTTCTCTCTAATTAACCTTCGCCCTTCATGCGATAGCCAAAAGTTAACTGTAATGAGGTCCTATATGGGCTTCATTACATCTCATTACTATACCTTCCGGCGTACGTTTAAAACTAACTTTTCTCATATTAGAACTATGATCTTTATATTTTCAGGGGAATAGTTAATTGTTCGTAACGGCTGTTCTGATTTTGAGTATCGCAATAAGTGGCATGGGGATTACCTTGTCGTTGTGCGTTTTCAACGCCAGCGTTTAACTTGAAATAAGTTTTGTAACATGTTGACACAATTGTTGTTCCATTGGAATTTGGTTTTGCGAGCACTGTAAAAAAGTTGTTATAATTATTTTTAATTAATCTAAATTAATTATACATTTGCTTCCCGCAAGCATCTAAAAAAATGAAAAAATATCTGCTTACTGCAATACTTATGACTACGATCTGTTTGGTTCATGCTCAGCTTCAGGTCAGCGGTAAAATTCAAACGGAATTTTTGGAACCACTATCGAATGCGACGATTACCATTGAACCTTCCACTGAACAGGTAAAAGCCGGTGAAGATGGGGAGTTTCAGCTTAACGTGCCGCAGAAAGGAAATTATACACTACGTATTCAATATTTAGGAAATGAAGTCTTCAAGAAAAACGTTCGTGTACAGAATCAAAATCAATACCTGGGCTTGATTACGGTTAAATCAGACGCCGTACAAATGGACGAAGTTCATGTGACAGGATACAAATCGCCTATGGTGCTGGAAAAACCGACCTACAATGTCGCAAAAATCCCTTTAAAGAATCTTGAGAATGCGCAGGTTTATTCTGTCATCGATCGGAGCCTATTGGATCAACAACTAATTTTTAATGTGGATGAGGGTTCGCGTAATATAACGGGACTACAAAACATATGGAATGCAACGAGCCGGTCGGGCGATGGAGGAGCGTATGTGAGTCTACGGGGATTCGTCTCATCAAATACGTTACGTAACGGTCTAGCTGGAGGGATTTCGGGAACGGTTGATGCAGCGAATCTAGAACGTTTAGAAGTATTGAAAGGCCCTTCTGGGACGTTATTTGGTAACGTGCTTGCTGGTTATGGGGGGATGATCAATCGTATTACCAAAAAGGCAGAGGATCATAATTTCGGCTCCGCTAGTCTTTCCGGAGGATCGAATAATATGCACCGTGCACAATTAGATATAAATAGAGTGTTAAATGAAGGGAAAACTGCATTGTTTCGCGTTAATGCAGCCTATAATTCCGAAGCTTCTTTTCAAAACAATGATCTTAAAACCTCGTATTTCTTTATAAGTCCAACATTTACATATAGTCCGAATCAACGAACACATGTGACTGTTGAGGCGGAATACACGCAGGGGAAAAGCAGCAACATGGGACAAATGTTAGGTTTTAGTTTTTCTGATAAACAATACGGGGTGAATTCGATCAAAGATTTTCCGATTGATTATAATTTATCATTACAAGGAGAAGGACTTGATCAGGATTACAGGAACCTCAATTTATTCGGTGTGTTAGACTATGAGATATCACCTTTTTTAAGGTCAAGCACTAATGTCTCGTTTTCTCAGAACTACTCTGATGGATTTGGTGCTTACTATTATTTTGTGCCCAACTCGATCGCAACAGGTGATGAAGACGCTACGGGAACGGATTACATAACACGTGCGGATCAGTCTACGCAGGACAGCAAAAAAAACTATTTTCAAATCCAGCAAAATTTTAATGCAGACTTTAAAATTGGTTCAATGCGTAACCGTTTGGTACTCGGGTTAGATTATCTGCGTGTCCGCGACAAACAATATTTCTACGGAACTACTTACGACATGATTAATATGACGGACGTAGCGGTCGATATAACAGCTTTCAACGGAAGAAATATGAGAGCGAAATACGCAGCAGGTGAGGTCGATTTTACCTATCCGTTAGACGGAACGACAGAGACCTATAGCGCTTACGTTGCTGACGTATTGGATCTTACCGATAATGTAAATGTTATGGCCGGGATTCGATTTGACTACTTTGATAATATCGGCGGGCTTGTCGGTGCTATTGAGTCGGAGAAATATGATCAAGTCACAGTCTCTCCAAAATTTGGAATAGTTTATCAACCTATCAAATCAATCTGGTCAGTTTTTGGAAGCTACCAAAACAGTTTTACGAACAAGGGTATGTACCTGGCCGAGGGAGAGGTGACCAAGTCTGCTGAACCTGAATTCGCAAATCAATGGGAAGTCGGATCGAAAGTCGAATTATTGGGTAAACGTCTGAACGGTACAATTTCTTACTACCATGTAGTTGTTGATAATGTATTGCGAGCCATTCCGACAAGTGTAATCGGTGAGCAGGTTCAAGATGGCACGCGGTTGAGCGAGGGCTTCGAGTTCGAGCTGCAAGGGACACCTATTAATGGTTTGAATGTTTTAGCTGGTTTTGCTTATAATAATTCGAAATATACGAAGGCCGATGCGGATGTTGAGGGTCGACGTCCAGCAACGGCAACATCACCATATCTGGCAAACTTTTATGCTAGTTACAGTTTGTTGAATGGAAAAGTGAAAGGCTTAGGTGTGGGAATTGGTGGTAATTACGCAAGTTCTTACGACGTTGTGAATTCGGTAAGCATGGGTAGAATCGAGTTACCTGCGTACTTTCTTTTAAATGCGAATGTATTTTTCGATTATAAAGCAAAATACCGTTTTGGCGTAAAGGCAGATAACATTACGGATCAAAAATATTGGATTGGATGGGGCAACGCAGTTCCTCAGAAATTGCGCTCCTTTTCAGCAAGTGTTACCTACAAATTTTAAAGTATGAAGAAAAAAAACCTGCTAACGAAGACCGTAGGAAAACTTCATTTAATTTTGGGGTTGACTGTTGGTGCAATCGTATTTATCGTTGCACTAACGGGTTGTTTATTTGCGTTTCAACAGGATATAACAGATTTCCTAAGGCGGGACGTTATTTATCACAAAGAGGCTGCTGTTGACAAAAAGAAGGTACTGCCGCTAGCGGAACTTGAAGCGCGTGTTAAGGCCTTTACCCAAGAACCGTACGAAGTGTTTTGGGTGGATATTCCTCTCGATAAACAAAAGTCTTACAAGTTCATCTATTTGGAGATGGATGAGCATGCATGGAACTATTTTGATGAGTTTGTAAGTTATAAATCAGTGTATATAAATCCTTATTCCGGAGAGGTGTTACGATTTATTGACGAAGAGTATAGTTTTTTCCATATCGTTAAATATATACATTTTAGCTTGCTCTTGAAGTCCACTTGGGGGAAATGGATTACCGGCGTGCCCACTCTAATATTTATCTTTATGTTGGTTTCAGGGCTTTATCTTTGGTGGCCTAAAACCCGTAAGTCTGTTAGACAGCGGTTCTGGTTTCGCTGGAAGAAGGTCAAAGGATGGAAGCGCAAGAACTATGATTTACATAACATCCTAGGTTTTTACACAATTCCGTTCGCGTTAGTTCTAGCGATAACGGGCGCATTTTATTCCTTTTTATTTATTCAGGGGTTACTGTTCAGCGCGTTTGCGCAACCAGGAGAAAGCTATCCGTTTTATACCGAGTATAATAGGGAATTGGATTTGGAAAATTATGAATTCTCCATGCTCGATAAAATGAGTGCACAGGTAGCAGAAAGGTATCCTACGGCTGCGCAATACTCAATCGTTTTCCCCTATGAACATCTGGAGTACGAACACCCGGAGCATCCCTATGAAGCTTATGTTAAGCAACTCGATTATTCTTATCACGTCAGTCATCGGGTAATGTTTGACCCCAATACCGCTGAAATTATCAATATCGTGAACTACGACGACAAGAGTTTAGCCGAAAAGGTTCTGGACGCGAATTACGATATTCACGTGGGAGCAATCGGTGGTATGTGGGGTAAGATATTAGCGTTTATCATTAGTGCAATTTGTGCCAGTCTTCCCGTAACTGGATTTATGATTTGGCGAGGCAGACAAAAGAAAGCTAAAAAGTTAAATAGACAACCAAAAACGACTGCGCTAGCGAACAAAGAAGCTTTGAACATATAAACCAAATACGCGTCGCATAGGCAAGATGTAAAACATTAAAAGGGCTGAATTCAGTATTCAGCCCTTTTGATGTTTTAGGCTATCTCGATTATTTGCTCTTAACCGACAGAAATTGTTCGGTTTTGTTAATCAATATTTTTATTTTAATCTTTGATTTTAGACTTATATATCGTGATGTCGATCATTTCCGTTATGTTTTCATTGCCTGTTATGTTATACATATAAGCGGTTTTTTCCAACTGAAAAACGTAAATTTTCCCACTATGCTGAACCTTTTGTTTTATTTTTAAATACGATGGATCAAAACATTGCATCCCTCGAAAATGATAAAAAGGCTATCATATGTTCCCTTTCGGACTTTATGAATGCGGTTTATTGTAACAATTTTACTACTTAACACAATCGATTGTGTTGATTAAGCAATCGTTTGTGTTACCCTTTTGTTACGGGAATATTTGTTTAATGTATATCTTTCCTCTGGTGTAATATTTTTTATTTACAAGTAACTATATTCATGAAAAAAAGATTTACTAAAAATTATTTAGTAAATAGAACGTATCCTTTTGCTTCTGCAATTCTGTTAGGAATTACTATGCCTTCCTTGGGTTTTGCTATCGCGAAAAATGGAACAAACGTTTTATTTACGATGAACCAAGAATCTATTACCGGTACCGTAATCTCAAGTGATGGACCAGTAATCGGAGCAACTGTTTCGGTTAAAGAGAACCCTTCTGTTGCCACATCGACTGACGCGAATGGTAAATTCGTTCTACAAGCGGAGCAGGGACAAACACTTGTGGTGAATGCTATTGGCTATGCGAAGTCGGAATTTAAAATAGACGGAAGTGCAATCGATATAACACTTCAAGCTGACCAGGAGAGCTTAGAAGAAGTTGTTGTCGTTGCCTTTGGTACGCAGAAAAAGGTGAATTTGACAGGATCGGTAGCCTCGATCTCACCTAAAGAATTGGCAGAAAGACCTGTTTCATCACTTCAGAACGCACTACAAGGGATTTCTCCAGGTATTACTGTATTAAGTAGACCTAAAGAAGTTGCCAAGGGGAACGATGCAACGATCACTATTCGTGGTCGTTCGAACCTTGGATCCCCAGGCCCTATGTACATTATCGATGGCATACCGGCGTCAGCGGCGGAGTTTACTGCTATTAGTCCGAATGACATCAGTAGTATGTCAGTATTAAAAGACGCTGCATCAGCATCCCTTTATGGTTCGCGCGCCGCTAATGGTGTCATTTTAGTGACTACCAAACGAGGCGGTGGAGATCGTGCGGTAGTGGGTTTCTCCGCTAATTATGGCTGGCAGCGTTCTACCTTTTTACCAAAATTCGCAAATTCACTGGAATATATCGAGCTATATAATCGGGCAATGGCGAATGCAGGGAAACAAACGACCTTCACTGATGATATTATAGAGAAGTATCGTACAAACGCCTACCCAGACCTATATCCAAATACAGACTGGTACAAAGAGATATTAGATCAGGGGGCTCCTCAGCGCGAAGCAAGTTTGAGTATTAACGCGCCGGGCAAAATCACAAATTATTACTTGGGATTAAACTACTTCGATCAAAATTCGTTTGTACCAGGCCGGAAACAAGACCGTATTAGCATGAAATTTAATACAAACACCGACGTGATTGAAGGATTGTTGAAAGTCGGGACGAATGTTTCGTTTTTAAAACAAGATTATGATCGTGCAGGATTAGGTATAAGCTGGGTCGAAATGGGTAGAGCACTTCCGATGACGGTTTTGCGTCAGTCGAACGGACAATGGGGAACTATCTCTAATGGTATAAGCAACGCAACGATAGCAAATACCAATCAGATGCGCGCTGTTACAGAAGGAGGGGAGGGATGGAATAGAGACAACTACTTACAGCTGGCAGGAAACGCTTCCCTTACACCCTTTGAAGGATTCTCTTTGGATGGTTTAGTTTCTTTGAAATACACGAATACAAACAGTTGGGATTTCGTCAAGAGACAAGATGCAATTTTGGATTTTCTAACAGGCGATCCGCTTTCTTCAACAGCTGTTCCGGTGAATGAGATGAAAGAATACTGGGGAAAACGTCAGGAACTTCTTTTGCAAGGGGTAGCGAATTACGAAAGAACCTTCGGCGGACACTACGGGAAGTTGACTGCAGGTGTCTCTCAGGAATCCAATGTATATCGCGAGGCATTTCTAGGCCGTAAGAATTTTGTAAACAACGATCTTGAGACGATCGTTAATGGATCGTCCGCACAGTCTGATATGAGTAGTGATGATGATGGTTTAGCAAATAGAACTATTCAGGATGAGTGGTCGATTCGTTCATTCTTTGGACGATTCAACTACAATTACTTAGAGAAATATTTATTCGAAGCTAATTACCGTATAGATTATTCGTCACGGTTTTCTCCGGAGCACCGTCGTGCTGTATTCCCTTCATTATCTGCTGGATGGGCGATCGATAAAGAATCATTTATGGATGGTGTCAGCTGGATAGATGCATTAAAATTAAGAGGATCTTGGGGCGTCTTAGGAAACCAAGATGCCGTTGTGATCGGGAACTATTATGACTTAATCAGTATTAGTTCACTGTATAGTTTTGCAGGCGTTCCTGTAGATGGGGCCCAACAAACCTCAGCTGTAAACAAAGCTGCTCTCTGGGAGAAGGTGTACCAGTCAAATGTGGGAGTTGATGCAACCTTATTTCACGGAAAAGTCGGTTTGACCGCAGACTATTACGTGAAAAACACAAGAGGAATTTTATTGCGTCCCAACTTTCTAGCCACCTCTGGGTGGGAACTGGAAAAGATGGCATATTTTAACCAAGGAGAGACTACAAATAGAGGTGTTGAGGTGACAGCAACTTATAACGGTACTGTTGGTGAAGAATTTAAGTATTCGGTTTCTGCTAATATTTCTAAAATTAATAATACGATCAACAGTCTAGGAACGGGGCGTACCGAAATGGTGGATGGTCTTTATATTAACAGAGTTGGAGGATCGGTGGGAGATTATTTCGGCTACAAGTCAGATGGTTTATTTACTACTCAAGAAGAGGTAGACAATCACCCGTCTCAGAATGCGATTGCAGGAAACTCTAAAGTAGGTGACATAAAATATGTAGATGTTAATGGAGATGGTGTGTTGAGCGCTGAAGACAGAACCATTTTGGGAAATGACGTACCGTGGCTTAACTATGGCTTTAATTTAAGTGCGTCCTATAAAGGGTTTGATATAAATGTGTTAACTTACGGTGTAGGGGGAGTTAAAACATATTTTCAACAAGAAGCGGTACAACCGTTCTTTAACGGCGGTAATATTAAATCAACCTGGCTAGACGGTTGGACAGAGGAAAATAATGTCGCAGATGCACCCTTCCCGCGCATAACGACAACCTCTGATGCTGCCCAAAACTACATCACTTCGGATTTCTGGTTGTTTAGCGGGAATTATTTCCGTATCCGTGGTATTACGCTTGGTTATACCTTCGGTAAAGATCTAATCAAAAAGGCAAAAATCTCAAACCTCCGCGTGTACGCTTCATCTAATAACCCTTTCACAATCATGGCGGATAAACGTCTTGCCGATTATGATCCGGAAACAGGGTCTGGAAGAGCAAGCTATCCGGGAATCAAAACATTCTCGATTGGTGTGAACGCTAGTTTTTAATAGTTTTAATGTGATTGTAATGAAAAAAATAATATATTTTGGACTGCTCGCTAGCATATCACTAGGTGCGTGCAGTGATGATTTTCTAGAAAGAGTTCCGTTGAACTCGGTTTCTGAGGAAAACTTTTGGAAAACAGATAATGACGTTAATTTAGCCGTAAACGCAATTTATGCAACCCTTCCAGGTGAGGCGCTGATGTACGACGATGCAGCAGCAGATATCGCCCATGGTCAGTACCCGTGGGAAAGTTCAGCAACAGTAATCTCTTCAGGAGTCGTTAACTCTTCGTTGGATGCTGGATGGAAATATGAAGATCAACGTAAAGCAAATTACTTTCTTGAAAACGTGGATAAGGCAGAAATGGATCAAGAATTGAAAGAACGTTATAAAGCGGAAGTTCGTTTTCTTCGCGCATATTCCTACTTCAGAATGACGACATTGTTCGGCGATATTCCTTTAGTTACCTCGGTACTTGAATTTACTGAGGAGCAGCTTAATATTCCAAGAACTCCGAAATCGGAGGTGATTGATTTTATTATCAGTGAGTTGGACGCGGTAGCCTCCGTATTGCCAGAAAGCTATTCGGGTGCAAAGACTGAAGAAGTTGGTCGGATAACTAAAGGTGCCGCTCTAACATTGAAAGCACGTGTTTTATTAAGCGAAGCAAAATATGCGGAAGCGGCTGCGACAGCAAAAGAGGTTATGGCGCTCGGATATTCGCTTTTTAAAGTGAGTAGCGAAACAGCGTCAGATAAAAAGGATAACTACTCCAAATTCGCGACATTCGCAAATGCAGCTGAAGAACAAAAATTTCGACTGGCTCTACGGAGCTATGAAGGCATTTTCCATCAAATTAATGAAGGGAACAGCGAAGTTATTTTAGATAGACAATACGTCGTGCAGACTCAATCGAATTATATTAACACCTACTTAATGGAGGGAAGTATTGGCGGATGGAGCTCTATAACGCCAACACAAAGCTTGGTGAATAGTTACCAGAGTTTTAAAACAGGCGAGAATGTAGCTGTTCCTAGCGCCGCAATACGTGCAGAACGTTATAATAAAGATAAGACAGCCTTCGTGGAGGAATTTAAAAATAGAGACCCTAGGTTTTATGCGTCTATTTTATTTGAGACGGCTCCTTGGAATGCACTAACTCCTGAAGGAAATTATACTTATAAATGGATTGATGGGGCAAGCAATATGTCGAAGACTGGCTATAACTTCAGAAAGATGGTAGATCCAGCCGCTAACCGTGAACAGTTGGACAATCATAGTAATATCATTTTATTCCGTTATGCTGAAGTTTTGTTAACATACGCAGAGGCACAAAATGAGGCTTCAGGACCAGATGTTTCTGTATATGACGCAGTCGATCAGATACGTACGCGCGCAGGAATGCCCGTTTTAAATAGGACTAAATATGCGTCTAAAGAAGCCTTGCGTGAAGCGATCCGTCAGGAGCGTAAAGTGGAGCTCGCTTTGGAAGGTGTCCGTTACTTGGATATTCGTCGTTGGAAAATTGCACCAACAGTAATGACGAATATTTATAGCGTCAAAAATGCGCTCGCGCAAGAGCGTATATGGGATGACAAATTATATTTAATGCCGGTTCCACAAGCTCAAATAGACTTATCATACGGCGTCTTGGAGCAAAACAAAGGATACTAACGGTTAGTTTCTTGTTAAGGTATCCGAAGCAAGGATAGCTATAAATTATCTACACCTTCGATAGAAGGAAAGAACGATCACGCGATAGCATCAAATGATCGTTTTTTTTGCATAGACGGTATAAACGATTAGAATGAATAATTTCTTAAATGTCTGATCTACCTAAAATAACTGACGATCTATACTTGGATTCATTAAGCAGCCCAAAATTGGGCTTTCGAAAAACAAAATGAACGAGCTGATCGTTAGATAGGATATGCAGCTTATTGAATTTCGGCCGGAAGGCATATATTGCCCCGTTGGTGGTTTTTACGTTGATCCATGGCGGCCGGTGGACCTTGCATTAATCACTCACGGTCATGCCGACCATGCGCGAGCAGGAATGAAAAAGTATTTATGCCATCATTATACTGTGCCTATCTTGCAAAGCCGAATCGGTGCGGATATTAGGATACAAGGTATTGGTTATGGCGAAAGTGTTTTGATTAATAGTGTTAAGGTCTCGTTTCATCCTGCAGGGCATATTATTGGATCTGCTCAAGTCCGTATGGAATACAAAGGTAAAATTGTTGTAGTTTCCGGTGACTACAAACTACAAGAGGACGGTCTTTCCACTCCGTTTGAGGTTGTCCGATGCCATGAATTTGTGAGCGAGAGTACTTTTGGATTACCTATTTATCAGTGGAATTCCGTAGACCAGCAAAATCGAGAACTTGCAGAATGGGTTTTGCTCAATCAGTCGTACAATAGAACCTCGGTATTCGTCGGTTATTCGCTAGGTAAAGCGCAACGGATCATGAAAGCTATTGAAGGTATCGCGCCAATTTACGTTCATTACGCGATCGATAAACTTAATCGCGCCTATGAGAAAGTAGGAATTAAATTGCCAGAATATCAGACTATTGATTTTAGAGGCGATATAAAGCATGTTAATAACAGTATCGTCATTGTCCCTCCGTCGTTGATAGACAGTAATATTCTTAAGAAAATACCGAACATGGCGTTTGGTATATGTTCAGGCTGGATGACCGTGAGAGGTGCACGTAGATGGCGCAGCGCTGATGCGGGCTTTGCAGTAAGTGATCATGCAGACTGGAACGACATTCTTCAGGTTGTTAGGCAAACTCAAGCGGAAAAGATATATGTAACACATGGTCAAACTACAGTGTTTACCAAGTATCTAAACGAAATAGGAGTTTTTGCGCAAGAAGTTCCGACGGAATATGGGGAGCGCAGTGAAGAAGGTGACCTAGCAAACACTG
This sequence comes from Sphingobacterium shayense, assembly GCF_013179575.1. GTDB lineage: Bacteria > Bacteroidota > Bacteroidia > Sphingobacteriales > Sphingobacteriaceae > Sphingobacterium > Sphingobacterium shayense. Next base: position 50,068 of record NZ_JABMCQ010000003.1, read on the forward strand.
ACGAGCAATGAAAACGTTCGCAGCCCTTATCCAGGCATTGGATAGCACCAATAAAACCAATCAAAAATTGGAATCCATTCGACATTTCTTAACCAGCGCGGATGACAATGATAAGTTATGGTTCTTAGCGCTATTCACGGGAAAACGACCCAAGCGAACGGTAAGTACGACACTGTTGAAAGTTTGGGCGTTAGAGATAACAGGAATTCCAGAATGGTTATTTCAGGAATCCTATGCTGCGGTAGGCGATTTAGGCGAGACGATTTCTCTTATTCTGCCACCGGCAGAGGGCTATATTGATTATACATTGGGAGAGTGGATGGAGCGCATCATAGATTTGGAAGGGCGTAGTGATCAAGAGAAAGCGTTATTTGTTCTTCACGCGTGGCGGAATTTGCCTCATCAGGAGCGCTTTATATTCAATAAACTTTTAGGTGGAAGTTTTAGGGTAGGAGTATCTTCAAAGGGCTTAATCAATGCGATTGCAACCTATTATGGGCTCGACCCAAACTCGGTGGCACATAGTATAATGGGAGAGTGGAAAGTCAAGGATACGAATTTCGAGCATCTGGTTCGGGGAGAGTACGCGAATACTATGCTTTCCAAACCGTATCCATTCTGTCTGGCATATGCAATTCAGAATGTCGAGGAAACGATTATCCAATTAGCGAACTGGCAGATTGAACATAAATGGGACGGAGTACGAGGACAGGTGATAAAGCGCGAAGGGGAAATTTTTATTTGGTCAAGGGGTGAAGAGCTGGTAACTGAGCAATTCCCAGAAATTGTAGAGGCGTTTAGTTATTGGGAGGAGGACTTCGTCTTGGATGGAGAAATTTTAGGATTTTCGAATGGGAAATTATTAAGCTTTACTTCATTGCAAAGGAGGCTTAACAGAAAAGTTCTCACCAAAAAAACCTTAACAGAGGTACCTGTTTCAATTTTTTTATATGATATTCTTGAATACAAAGGAAAAGATATGCGTCAAGAACCGCTGGAAATCCGCCGTCTAATACTCGAAGACCTCTTTGATCGACATCACAGCGAGGCGGTTAAGCTATCGCCGGTATTAGAGGGAGAGACGTTACAGGATGTTGCTCAGCTTCGGGATCAGGCTAGAGAGATACAAGCCGAAGGGCTGATGTTGAAGCGAAAAGATTCTATTTATCATACTGGTCGCCACAAGGGTGATTGGTGGAAATGGAAAACAGATCCTTTAACGATTGATGCAGTTTTAATATATGCGCAAAAAGGGAGCGGTCGAAGGAGTAGCCAGTATACTGACTATACGTTCGCAGTGCGAGATGGCGATCAACTGGTTACGATTGCTAAGGCATACTCGGGACTCACAAATAAAGAAATTCAGGAAGTCAGTAGGTTCGTGAATAAAAATGCTATTGAAAAATTCGGTCCCGTACGCACCGTAAAACCCGAGCTCGTTTTTGAGATTGCTTTTGAGGGAATCGGGTGGAGCTCTCGTCACAAAGCAGGGGTTGCTCTGCGTTTTCCCAGAATTCTTAGGTGGCGGAGAGACAAAACCGTTGCGGATATTGACGATTTGGAAACGGTGAAAATGTTGATTACGTGATCTGTATGGTTGGAGATAATAATGTGTTATTTATATTGATGTGAGTAAATTAGAAGAAAGCCCGGGATACCGGATTATAGAATCGTGGATGCTTTCCCAAGGTAAACAGCCTTTTAGCTTCCAAAAAAAGGTCTGGGAAAAGCTGAATCGCGGGTATAGCGGAATGGTAGTCGCTCCAACGGGATTTGGCAAGACTTTTTCCGTTTTTCTTGGCCTCCTTGTAAATTTTATGAATGCTCCTGAGCGTTACGGAAAGGGACTTAAGATGATATGGGTTGCACCGCTTCGTTCTCTTTCGACGGATTTAGCACGTGCCATGCAGGATGCGATTGAACAAATTGGACTGGATTGGTCCGTTGAAGCGCGCAACGGGGATACAGATGTGAAAATTAAACAACGGCAGAGCAAACAGATGCCCGATATCTTGCTAGTTACCCCGGAAAGCCTACACCTGCTAATCGCACAAAAGGGACGTGATCGATTTTTTCGTTCTTTGAGGGTAGTAGTAGTAGACGAGTGGCATGAGTTATTAAGTACTAAACGGGGTGTGATGGTAGAACTGGCGCTCGCATACTTCTATCATTTCTGTAAACGGCCAAGTGTTTGGGGAATTACCGCGACTATAGGCAACCTTGGGGAAGCGATGGACGTTTTATTGCCGCAAGACTCTAAAAAGGTTAAAATTATAGCGAAAGAAAAAAAACTTTTCGAAATTGTCTCTGTGTTTCCCGAACAGGTTGAAGTACTTCCGTGGGCTGGCCATTTGGGAAAGAGCCTTGTTGAACAGGTTGTGCCTATAATATTACAAAGTAACTCAACGATTGTTTTTACCAATACGCGCAGTCAATGCGAATTTTGGTATCAAATGCTTTTAGAGGCACATCCCGATTTCGCGGGTCAGATGGCGCTTCACCATAGTTCTATTGACACACCTATTAGAAAGTGGATCGAGGATGCTTTGAGTGCAGGAAAGCTGAAAGCCGTTATTTCAACATCTTCACTGGATCTAGGCGTTGATTTTAAACCTGTAGACACGGTGATTCAGATAGGGTCGTGTAAAGGAGTTGCTCGTTTTATGCAACGTGCAGGACGAAGCGGGCATTCGCCATTTGAAATATCACGTGTGTATTTTGTTCCTACGCACTCACTGGAGCTTATAGAGGCAGCAGCATTTAAGGAAGCCATCAAACGTGAGATTATTGAGGCTCGAGAGCCGTTGGTTTTGTGCTATGATGTGTTGGTACAGTTTCTGGTTACGCTCGCGTTGGGCGGCGGGTTCGTTGAACAGAAAGCATACACACTGGTAAAATCTACTTATTCCTTTCAGTGGATGTCAAAGGATGATTGGGAATGGTGTATAGCATTTGTCACTATGGGGGGGAAGATTGGTAAAAACTATGAGGAGTTTCATAAAGTTGTCAAGCAGACCGACGGCCTTTTTGTTGTAGAAAAGAGACGTATAGCCATGTTGCATCGAATGAATATCGGCGTTATAGTCAGCGACGCCATGGTCAAGGTGAAGTTTCTTTCTGGAGGTTATGTAGGTATGGTAGAAGAATATTTTATTTCTAAACTTAAGGAGGGTGATAAATTCCATTTAGCGGGGCGTGTTCTTCAATTTATACGGTTAAAGGAAATGACTGCATACGTAAAGTCTTCTGAGGGTAAAGGCATTACTCCGAGTTGGCTAGGAGGAAGACTGCCACTTAGTGCAAACTTAGGCAGACTGTTGCGAGAGAAACTTGGCGAATCCAAGAATCCCCGAAAGAATGATCGGGATCTGAATTTTTTATTTCCACTTGTTGACCGACAATCGGAAAATTCACACATACCGTCGGTCGAAGAGTTTTTGGTAGAAAACATTAAAACACGGGAAGGATATCATCTTTTTATGTATCCCTTTGAAGGGCGGTTGGTGCATGAGGTAATGGCCAGTTTGATGGCCTACCGTATCAGTCTTTTGTACCCAATTAGTTTCTCCATGGCGATGAATGACTACGGGTTTGAACTGTTTTCTGATTCGGAGATAACACTTACTCAAGAACAACTCGTCCATATCCTGCGAAAAGAGAACCTTGTGGAGGATGTTCTAGCAAGCATTAATGCAACGGAAATGGCTAAACGTAAATTCCGTGATATCGCAGTTATTGGGGGTTACGTTATTCAAAATGTGTATGGCAAGCAGAAAAATAACCGATCATTACAAGCCTCATCTGGTATAATCTTTCAGGTATTAGAAGAACATGAGCCCAACAACCTTTTGCTCCGCCAAGCCTATACAGAAGTGTTTAACCATCAAATGGAAGAACCGAGACTTCGAGATGCGTTTGAGCGGATTAATTCATCGAAGATCATTTATAAATTTGCGACTAATTTCACACCGCTGAGTTTTCCAATTAAGGTGGATAGTTTGAGGCAATCGTTATCAAGTGAGGATCTCTCAGTAAGAATTAAGCGGATGCAGGAGCGGAACTCAAAATTAAAAAAACGGGACAATGAACATCATTGAAAAAGATATTGTATGGTGGGGGCAAACCTTTACGTTAACCAACCGAAGGGCGCTTTTTTGGAGAAAAGAGAACGCTTTAATCCTGTCTGATTTGCACCTAGGGAAAGCCGCTTACTTTAGAAAAAACGGAATTCCGATGACTAATTTGATTCATCAGCAAGATTTAGGACGTTTGGACGCGCTCATCGGGTACTATAAACCTAGCAGTATTATTTTGGTGGGCGATCTTTTGCATGCAGGAGAAAATAGTGAAGTGCTGGAATTAACTGCTTTTCTTGAAAAGTATCCGGAGGTAGAATTTATCTTGGTCAAGGGAAATCATGACCGATTGGCTGAAAGTAAACTGCATGCAATGGGTATTGATGAAATATGTGCCAATCTTTGTCTACAGGGTATACAATTCGTTCATGAACCGGTAACAATGTCATTGGAGCCGCAAATTTCCGGACACTTTCATCCAGGAGTTTCACTTCGCCTGCCGACAAACAGAATATATAGATTTCCTGCATTTATGGTCAATGAAAATCTGTTGATTTTACCAGCGTTTTCTGGTTTTACGGGGTTAGATACGAAAAAGAATATTTCTGGCGCAATCTATTATGCTTTCCATGAAGAAGATATATTTGAAGTCTCAGGAAAAGTCCGTTAACGATTTGGGCTTTAGATGCCCAAAATAGATTTAAATTTTTTTAAATCATTTTTGCCGTTGATCGTTAAATCGATGAAATACGTTGATTGCCAGCTTTTAGCTTTTTCCGCCATTTTGTTTGCAGGGATATCCCACGACGGGTAGACTCGAAAACCTCTTTTTCCACCTTTTTCATTGTTAGTCAAGATATGTTTATGACTCAATATATCTTTCGGGAAAATGAAAAATCCAAATCTATCAATTCCTGCCGTGGCTATTACATAGAAATCAAAATCGTCCTTCACATTAAAGGGCTCAGTTTGGTTTTGTGAATTTCTTTTCCATAGGGTGACGAATTGTCCAACTTTTTTAGGGGTAATCTTTGCTTTTCTGAATTTTATTTTGAAGTTATTAACTTCAAAATTGTAACCACTGTATTCGGTACATTCTTTCTCTGCGAATAAATTTAAGATATTTAAATCGAGCGGTCCTAAAAGGATAGATTCAATTTTTCTAAGTTCCTCAATCATTGTTTGTGGTGTCGTCTAGCTTACGCCTGTCTAGTTTTTGCTTTATAATTATTTTATACTGATCGTCTAACCTATTTTTAATGATCATTTCCTTCGTATATCCACATTGGTTCTGTTTGACCCGCTCGCGAAAAGCCCACCTTTTTGTAGAAATCTAATGCTTTCCCGTCGGCGGTGAGCATCTGCATATGGAAGTTTCCGTATATTTCTTGCATCTTTTTCATTATCAAACTTCCGATACTCTGGCCGTGAAAATCGGGATGGACTAACAGGTGTGGATAATAAACCAAGAGGTGGCCATCGGATATAGCATTCCCGAGTCCCACGAGTCTACCATCACGTCTGGCGGTGATTAGCGAATGTGAATTCAGTAACCCCAGAAAAAGTTCATCAGGTTTATTGGCCGAGCTCCATCCATTGGCGCTATATAGTTCAATAACCTCGTTTTTGTCAATTTTGCGCGTATCGGATATCAGAATATTCATTTTATTTTATTTGTAAGACGGTTAAAATAGGGATCTTCGTACTTATCCATAGTTTCCGCCAATTCGGCTAAATACGTTTTGTGGCTGCCATGGAAGTTCTTGTCCCCAAGCCATTCTAACGGCAGTAGTATTTTGAATTTCGAACCCTCGTTGAATTAAAAATTCGATCCCTGTGTTATTCGCTTCTGGTAAAACCGCGATATCAGATGAGCTATATTTTAACTCCATTAATGCAATCCCAGCACGATCTGTAACAGCATAAATTGGCCCTTGTCCAAGCCCTGGGACATAAAATCCTTCAACAGATCCTCCGTCTGTATATACGATACAATCCGTTAAATAGGGAGATATCAGCTCGTGACGGTTTTCACCTGTGATCTCTCTATCTAACCGAAGGATCTGTTGATATTGCTCTTTACTCGCTGTTATTGTTTTACCAGTGTTTCGGCTGGCGGGCCAAAATTTAGTTTTTTTTAGCGAAACGTAATTACATACGGGATAGAACCCCACTTTTTTGTATACAGGTGCGCCGAGCTCAGTAGCAATAAGGTTTATCGATAAAAAACCATTTTTAGCGGCATACTGGACTAGATGCGTTACGATTCTATTGCCAATACCTTGACCACGGTATGACTTGTCAACGATGATGTGTGCTAACCATGCCGAATCTTTATGTAGTATCAGCACGCCGATACCGACGATTTGGTTTTCCGCCACGAGTTTTACCGGGTGACAGAAGGATCGCGAACAATATTCTCTGAATTTGTTAGCTATATCTTCCCAACCCTCTGGCTGCAGGTGACTGATACGCTTTATATCGGGTATCAATAAGCGTTCTAGATCCATTGTTTTTATTGGCTTTTTCTGATTATGATATGGTTTTATTTTTCGTCATACGAGAACGATATAAGAAAAAGTAACCAGCAATACCCGCGAGCACGGATGTGATCAATATGGATAGCTTCGCTTCGTTAACATGCAAAGGGTCATCGAAGGAAAGTATTGAAATAAAGATCGACATCGTAAACCCAATTCCAGCCAGTAATCCAACACCAATAATATGTTTGAAGTTACTTCCCTCTGGTAAAGCCGCAAGCTTTAGTTTTGAGCAAATGTATGCCGTAAGGAAAATACCAATAGGTTTACCTAATAGAAGGCCTAACCCGATGCCTAGTCCTAATGGCGCAGCGAGTCCGTCAATCATTTGAGATTCCAATGTGATATTGGTATTGGCAAATGCAAAAAGCGGGATTATAAGAAAGTTGACAGGTCTAACCAATGCATGTTCTAGGCGTTCAAGCGGTGATTCAATATCGGTGTCATTGGTGGGAATTGTCATGGCTACTAATACTCCTGCAATAGTTGCATGAATACCAGAATGGTGAACAAAATACCAGATAAATACTCCTGGAATGAGATACAAGTAGGGGTTTTGTATGTTTAACCTGTTCATGACCACAAGCACTGCTAATCCAATCGCTGCGTAAAGGAGGTAGCTGGTTTCGATCCCCGAGGAATAAAAAAAGGCTATTACCAAGATAGCTATCAAATCGTCAACAATAGCGAGAGCTGCTAAGAAGATTTTTAAGCTTGTAGGTATACGTTTTCCTAACATACCTATAACGGCGAGGGCGAAAGCGATATCAGTCGCCATAGGGATGCCCCAACCACTCGCTGTCTCCGTTCCCCCATTGAGACTCACATAAATAAGAGCGGGAACGACAGCCCCACCAATTGCGCACAAAATAGGTAGCGAAGCTTTTTTCGGAGACGATAATTCTCCTTCAACGATTTCACGTTTGATTTCCAAACCAACCAGCAAAAAAAATATTGCCATCAAACCGTCGTTGATCCAGATTAATACATTATAATTAAGATGTATATTTTCTGATTCGAAGCCAAGCTGATAATCTAACAGGGTTTGCAGCGCCGGCCCTGCTGAGGTATTTGCTATAATCATTGAGAGTATTACGCAGATAAATAGAATTATTCCTCCCGCATTACTCGATTTGAAAAAGTCTCTAAAGACAGTCAGGTTAATTAAATTATTCATATTTATGTTGTTTATTTTTTGTTGAACCAGGTATCCATGTTAGGAAACTTAAATCTATTATTATCGAACACAGGGTCTTTTTTGTTTTTTTTCTGCAAATTATAATCGTCAAAAAGGCGGATCACTTTTCGATGTAGCAGAATAATAGCGATCAGATTTAACCAGGCCATTAAACCGACACCAATGTCACCTAGAATCCATGCGGATTCAGCAGTGCTAATACAACCCATATAGACCGAGCTTAAAATTAATATGCGCAATATCCATACGATCCAAACTTTGTTGCCTTTCCTAACGATAAAACTGATGTTTGTCTCAGCGATATAATAATAGGCCATAATTGTTGTGAACGCGAAAAACGTTAGGGACAGTGCAATAAAGGGTCCTCCTATAGTTGGGAAGTGATGGGAAACAGCGTACTGCGTGTAGGCGGGGCCCATTTCGATAGATGGAAGGTTTTCAACGATGAAGCCACCGGCCGGGTCTACTATATTATATTGTCCGGTAAAAAGGATCATTAATGCCGTTGCGGTACATACGAATAAGGTATCTACGTAAACAGAAAAACCTTGGACAAGTCCTTGCTTAATTGGGTGAGACACTTCCGCTGCCGCCGCCGCATGTGGCGCGGTACCTTGGCCCGCCTCGTTGCTGTAAATTCCTCGTTTTACGCCCCAAGCAATGGCTGTTCCGGCAACCGCTCCAAAGCCTGATTCTAAATTTAAAGCCGATTTAACGATTAGGGTAAAGATTGCGGGGATCTGTGTAAAATTAATTCCGATAATAACCAAGGCCATAATAATATACGCTCCAGCCATAAATGGAACGACGTATTCTGCAACTTTACTGATTCGCTTTACTCCGCCCACAATTATTATTGCTAAGAGTCCCGCTAGAAATATCCCTGTGAAAATCGGAGATATATTAAATGCAGACTGGGCCGCAATACTTATACTGTTGCTTTGTACGCTAGGAAGCAGAAAACCGGTACTTACAATTGTGACAATGGCAAAAGTCCACGCAAAAATTTTGGAATTTAATCCCTTTAATATGTAGAAGGCGGGCCCTCCACGGTATTCTCCATCGTTGACTTCTTTGTACATTTGGCCAAGCGTGGCTTCGACAATAGCTGAAGCGCTTCCTAAAAAGGCGATCACCCACATCCAGAATACCGCGCCCGGCCCACCCATACCTATGGCAGTCGCTACGCCAGCGATGTTTCCAGTGCCCACCCTTCCTGAAATAGCTAATGAAAAAGCCTGAAAAGATGAGATCCCTTTAGAGGAGCTTTTACCCTTAAAAAGCAGCCGTAACATTTCAGGTACCAGTGTCAATTGAGGAAAGCGAAAGCGAATCGTGAAGTATATACCAGTCAATAAGCAAAAGTAGACCAGCACATCGCTCCATATTATATTATAAATTTTATCTATTACAGCGTGCATTTTTAATACTTGGTTCCGATGATTTGCTAAAGTAAATAAATCCATTGGTGCCATCTGGAATTATTGCATAGATTCTACTTATGATATTCTTTCAGTTGCATCCGAAATACTTATAGTAAGTATCTAACACGATTTAAACCAACAAAATTATAAATAACAGACTTGTCGGTTGTTTCTCGATTAGCCAAATCAAGATATTTTCTTAGTTTTATGTCAAATATTTGAGAAAGTGATCAAGCGAAGCTTATTTAATCCTGCCCAGTTGTTTATTTCTAGTTTTCTAGGACTTATAGCATTCGGAACTCTATTGCTCCGTTTGCCTTTCGCTTTAAATAAGCCCTTGTCATGGGTGGACTCTTTATTTACTGCGACAAGTGCTGTTTGCGTTACTGGTTTGATAGTAGTCGATACAGCGGCTCATTTTACTTTTTGGGGCCAGCTCTTCATCATGCTACTGATCCAAGCTGGGGGGTTAGGTATTTTGTCTTTTGCCAGTCTGTTTGCCTATTTTCTCAAAGGAGGGAGCACTTACGAAAACCAATTAGCTATAAGGGCTTTTTCGAACACCGATCGATTGGGTGAAGTTTTTACGCTTCTTAAACGGACAGTATTAATAACTTTTGGTATAGAGATCGTTGGAGCAATTGCGATTTATTGGAGCGTCGCTTCAACTCTGACTGATTTATCAATAGGTCAACGAATATTTCTATCACTATTTCATTCTGTTTCGTCTTTTTGTAATGCAGGGTTTTCTACATTACCAAAAGGGCTCATGGACGAAACGGTCTTATACAATTATGGTTTTCAGTTTACAGTTGCATGTATCTATATTTTTGGAGGTTTGGGGTTTCCGATCGTGATTAACGTACTAAAATATATAAAGCATCTAATGAACAGATTGACAAGGAAATGGACATTAAAGGAAAATTATCATCGCCCTTGGGTGATCACGATAAATAGCAAAATAAACCTTATTACTACCGCCCTTATCTCAATAATAGCCACTTTTGTACTTTACATCAATGAGTATAGCCATGTTTTTGTCGATCATGACGGTATAGGGAAATGGGTTATAGCTTTCGCAACCGCCACAACACCAAGAACAGCTGGATTCAACAGTATTGACTTTGCACAGTTACATTTTTCCAGCATATTATTTGTTATGTTGTTGATGTGGATAGGAGCATCTCCAAATTCGACGGGTGGGGGAATAAAAACTAGCACTTTTGCTGTAGCGATATTGAATGTCATCAGTCTTGCGAAAGGAAAAGATAGAACAGAAATTTTTCGTCGAGAAATTGCTGCTATATCAATTCAACGTGCTTTCGCTACAATGTTTCTATCTCTGATTGTTATTGGGTTAGGTGTGTTCGCAATTTCATTTTTCGAGCCAAACAGGTCTTTAACGGATATAGCTTTTGAATGTTTTTCCGCTTATAGTACAGTCGGTTTATCGTTGGGTGTGACGGGCGATTTAGTTCAAGAAAGTAGAATAGTATTGATTTTACTAATGTTTATCGGAAGGGTAACAATGTTATCCGTCTTGATTGCATTTGTTAGAAAAGTGCGATACGTTCATTATAAATACGCTCCAGAGGAGCTAACAATAAATTAATTTTTATGAAATTTACAATCATAGGCCTAGGAAACTTTGGTGCATCATTGGCGGAAAAACTCACTATACAGGGAAACGAGGTGATTGGTGTGGACATGCGCCTTGAAAAGGTGACAGCATTAAAAGAAAAAATTACACATACTATTTGTCTTGACGCAACCGATGAAACGGCATTTCGATCTTTGCCACTGAAAAACACCGATGTATTTATCGTTGCAATCGGTGAAGATGAAGGTGCTAATATTATGGTTTGCGCACTGTGTAAAGAAGCAAACGTAAAGCGTTTGATCAGTAGAGCGGTAAACCGCCTGCATGAAAAGGTTCTAGGAGCTTTAGGTGTTTCTGAGATTGCACATCCCGAAGAGGAGTCCGCTGAGCGCTGGTCGAAACGGCTCTGTATGACCGGACTTGTTGATTCATTCGAATTAAACAGTAATTACTCGATTGTTGAAGTTGTAGTACCTGAAAAATACATTGGTAAAACAATCCAAGAAATAGGATTTCGTGAGAAGTATGAGTTATTGGTGTTGACTATCCTAAAAAATACCGAGAAACAGACTTCTTTTGGAAAAAGCGTGGTCACCACCGTATTGCATGGTATTCCTCGACCTGACATGAAACTTGAAACTGGAGATATCTTGGCTATTTATGGTTACAACGATCATATTAAATCGTTCCTTTAAGATATGCTGGTTTAAATATTAGCCTTCTCAATTACAAGTAAATGAGAAGGCTAGAAACTTTTAGAAGGTTTATTTTTAAGCGAATGATCCCCAGCACGTTAGCTCAGAACGGCCTTGTTAACTATAATATTTCTTTTTTAGCCATAAGCTCGTTCGTACCAATAGTATTAATACCGGGACTTCCACCAGAGGACCTATAACACCTACAAAAGCCTGTGGTGAATGAATGCCAAATACCGCTATGGATACAGCTATAGCAAGCTCAAAATTATTTCCTGTGGCGGTAAAAGCAATCGATGCATTCTTATCATATGGAATCTTTAATGATCTATTGATAAAGAAGCTTACGAAAAACATCACTACAAAGTAAATGATCAGTGGTATAGCCACTTTTACTACGTCCATCGGCAGCTCTAATATCTTATCACCTTTCAGGCTGAACATTAAGATAATCGTAAATAGCAAAGCATATAAGGTAATTGGCGATATCTTGGGTATAAATTTCCGATTATACCATTCAATGCCTTTTAATTTTACAAGGACGAACCGACTCATAAAACCCGCAAAAAAAGGTATACCTAGGTATATTAATACGCTTTCGGTAACATCTTTCATCGATACACTCACGTTAAAATTGGCCAAGCCTAATTTACTAGGAAGGACGTTGATAAACAACCATACAAAGAAACTGTATGTCAAGATCTGAAAAATACTGTTCAAAGCCACCAGCAAGGCGGCGTACTCTCTGTTTCCTTTTGCTAAATCATTCCACACGATAACCATCGCAATACATCTAGCTAAACCGATCAGTATTAACCCCGTCATATAGTCTGGTTCGTCTTTTAAAAAAAGGACTGCTAACCCGAACATTAAAACTGTGCCCACCACCCAATTTAGGAACAGGGATATACTGATAACTTTTTTATCCTTAAATGCTTTAGGCAACAATGAATAATCTACTTTGGCTAAGGGAGGGTACATCATTAATATCAGTCCTATTGCCAAAGGAATATTAGTCGTGCCCGTAGATAAACTTTCGGTAACACTGGAAACACTTGGAAAAATATACCCCAAGCTAATGCCGATCGCCATTGCAAGGAATATCCATAGTGTGAGATAACGGTCAAGGAATTTTAGCTTTGGTTGCATCAGTTAATCTTTATCTTTGAAAAAACATAAAACATTTCGGCTGCTATCTGTAAGCTCCTTTCTGCGTATACTTGCGTTTGGTTGGGCGTGCCGTCCGAAATCTTAGGGTCCTCAAATGTTATTGGTATTCGTCGTTCAGCGCCTGCTATAAAGGGGCAGGCTCCGTCCGCCTGTGAACAGGTCATAATAGCGGCAAATTTGGATACTGGGTTAAACGGACTGTCGTATCTTTTGGAGAAACCGATTACGGGTAATGCATTATCACTGAACTTTACCGCATATACGGGATTTTCGGTATCCGTAATTTTGAAGGCGTTAAATCCTTGATCGGTTAATGTTTCTACGACCTTCGGGAATACCGCCGTTTCCTCTGTACCGCCCGAGTAACTATAAACGTTTGGAATGTTAAAATATGACGCTGCTGCCTGTGCCCATATCTGCGATAAATGGCTTCTTCGGGAATTGTGCGTGCAGATGAAATTGATATTAATCTGCTGTGCTTGATCAACCTTTTGTTGAACAAAATCAATAAACGGCTGTAATATGGTTGCACGTTCTTCGCCCACGGATTGAATATCAATTATTCCCTTTATAGTTTCAGTTAGTTTCTGATACATCACGATTGTTTTTTAATTAGCAACATCCAGAACCAGGGGCGCAGGAGTTATTGTTGGATTCCAGTAGTTCTATTTTCAGCATTTCTGTAGGAACTCCACAAGCGTCGCTCGCCAAACAGGCCGTTTGTTTGTTTTTTAGCACAAAATGCTTTCCGTTGAAATCCAAGTCGTATTTACCTATTGTTTCACTTTGATATTCTACCTCAATTTCTGCGTCTTTGATACCTAATTTTTCCTCCGAAAGGTTGATAATATGGAGTAGCTTGCCAGGTTTTAAACGATGTTCAAAATCATCAGCATTCCATAGTTGAAAATTTACGACTAGCTCATTGCGGATCACACCCCCGCAGTCAATGAAATTTTTGATAACCTGACCGACTTCGGTTACGTGGAAGTGTTCGGGGACGAATGTTCCATCTTCTAACTGAAATTCAACATTGTCTAATGCTGGTAGAATTTCTTTGATTTTTGACAGTCTCATATTAATTGAATTTATAAATGAATATTATATACATGCTATATGACGATATTATATAGTTAAGAAATCTAGGAACAGCAGGTAGTCACTTTTACTTCTTGATTGAAAAATGAGTTTAATTCCGATTGGACTTCTTTCCATATATTTTCATTAATGCAATAGCAAACGGATTTCCCTTCGATCGTTCCTTGTATAATGCCGGTGCTTTTTAGTTCTTTTAAATGCTGAGAAATGGTGGCCTGAGCTAAGCCTAACTCGACAACTAAATCATTGCAAATACAAGATTTTTGATTGATAACATATTGAAGTATAGCGATTCTTGCCGGATGACCTAAAACCTTGAATAAGGATGATAGCTTGTTTTGTTCGCTCGAAAATATTTCTGATTTTGTAAGTCCCATATCATTATCTTTATATTGCAATATTACGATATTAATATTGAAACTGAAAATATTATTCAATTTTATTCATGTGTATTTTCTATGATAAGATTCCAGGAGCAGTGTGGGCTACAATGGTTTATTTGAAAAAATGATGGTATAATTTTCAATATCGCTTCGCAACCTGTCTTTCTTTCCTATTTTTGAAAAAAAACTAACTCCCGTGAATAGATTTTTCATTATAATCGGCTTTTTACTAACGATTCAAATAGCATTTGCGCAAGACTCGAAGATATCAGGCGTCGTCGTTGATTCTGTATCGACCGCTCCTGTAGCCTATGCAAGCGTCGCTCTATTAGATATTAACAATGCCGTGGTAGATGGAATGATTACTGATACTTCCGGTGGTTTTAGTTTTTCTAATCTGAAGGAGGGTAAGTACAATCTAACAATAAAATTTATTGGCTATAACCAGAGGACGATTGTCATAGAAGCTCAGGATCAGAAAACAATTAATCTTGGTACAATTCTTATTTCTTCCGCCGAAAATAACCTAGAACGAGTTACGGTTAACGCGAATGCGGCAGCACAAAAACACAGCAGCGATAGGCAAACCTATCAGGCGGGCCAATATAAAAATGCGATTGGCGGAACGGCGTTAGATGTAGTTAAGAATTTGCCTTCAGCGTCCGTGGATGCAAACGGAAATATCAGTATGCGGGGCAATACCGGCGTAATTGTGTTGATTAACGGCAAGCCATCCTTCTTAGACCCTGCGACCATATTAAATCAAATTGCAGCCAATGATGTGGCGGAGGTTGAATATATCACTAGCCCGACGGCACAATTTGATCCCGATGGTAAGGGCGGCATTATTAACTTAAAAACTAAAAAATCTGCGACCGACGGGTTTGCCTGGGTGCTTAACGTTCAAGGGGGACTTCCGAGTATCGATGATTACAACAATCGCGAAACGCAAAAGCGGTTCGGTGGCGATATTGCTTTTCAGTACAAAAAAGATAAACTAGAATTGAATGGCTCAGCGAATTACCTACGGAATGACAATGCAGGATTTAGAGAGGGAAATGTCAATACGATTATCGGAGACCGTCAAACGTTCTTTCCTTCGAAAGGTGAAAGAAGTTTTGATAAGTATAACTTCGGTATCAGATTAAACGGTGCCTACGACATTTCGGATAAGCACTCTGTTAATTTAGGTGTATTGGCTTCGCGCAGGTTTCAGGATCGGGTTGCCGATATTCACTACAACAACAGGACAATCCAACCATCGACGGGCCGCGAGATATCTAGAACCGATTATTTTAATCCAAATCTTCAGAACAAGCAGGGCGAATTTTATCTATTTGATTTTTCTTATCAATACAAAATCAACGATGCACATTCTCTGCAGATGGGCGCGATTTACGAATATGCGGACATTTATGGTTCTACTAAAAATGGAAATATTGAAAACGAAGTAGATACCGTACAATGGACGCATAATGTTTACAGCAATCCACTGCAGGGCTTGAGACTTTCTTTACAGCATAGCTGGGCGATGGATGGAGCAGAGTTACTAACGGGGTATCAATTGAGAAATGATAGGCAGAAAGGCGATTTTAAATACTTTTTATCCGAAGATGGTACGGATAATGTGGAATTGATCCCCGAGTTCACGGGTAAGTTGAACGCAACTAATACCGTTCATGCATTGTTTACGCAGTACGACCGTAAATCTGAAAAGACCCAGTTGTCAATCGGATTGAGGTATGAATACTACCAACGGGATCTGCTTCTAATAAATACGAACCAAGAATATCCATATTCCATTCATCAACTGTACCCCACGTTTAGCTTAATGCATGATCTCGGTTCCGATTGGTCATTAAAATTGGCGGCTGGACGAAGAGTACAGCGAAATAACAATTTTGAATTGAACCCAATTCCTGAGCGTGAACATTCTGAAACTCTTGAGCAAGGAGATCCGGAATTGTTACCAGAATTCACGACCAGTGCGGAAGCGGGTGTCGTGAAGAAATTAAATACAGGAAGTGTCTTTTTAAATGCCTATTATCAACATAGTAAAAATCCGATTCAAAGGGTAAATTCTGTTTATGCAGATACCATTCTTCGTCGAGTTTTTACTAACGCAGATTATGCGTCCCGTTACGGTATGGAAATAGGTGGGGAAGGCAAGCTATGGTCCTGGTTAAAAATCAATGGCGGTCTTAACTTATATAATTACAAAATAACCGGACAGGTATTGGATTACGAAACTCGAACAAACAGCGATCTGGTTTACTCTGTTAACGCAGGCATGCAAGCTGATTTTTCTAAAAGCTGGAGTAGCGGGCTTCAGCTCAACTATCTTTCAGAACGGCCTACTGTACAGGGTTTGGATTCGAGATTTGTAACTCCTTCGTTCAATTTGAGTAAGTCGTTTTTAAAAGGGTCAATTACAGCGCAATTGCAGTGGCAGTTTATGGAGCTCGGTAACTGGGGCGTAAATGAACAACGAATTACCACTTCTGCTGACGATTTCTATACTACGACAAATTATATTTATGAAAAAAATATTTTCTTGGTTAACCTAAATTTCAACTTTCATAAGTTAGGTCAAATCCTTAAGTTGCCGAAGAGTGAATTTGGAGAAAAGGAATTTTAAGATGATTGGTTTTTGAACTCAGTTGGTGTCAGTCCCGCATATCTTTTAAAATATTTAGAAAAGTTTGATTTATCGGAAAAACCTAGTTTAAATGCTACTTCTGATATGGAATTGGCTGTATATGCGAGTAAGCTCTTAGCCTCCTTAATAATATAATCCGCCAGTACTTGGGATGCGGTTAAATTTACATGTTTCTTACAGGCAGCGCTCAAATTCTGAGGACTCGTATTTAGTTTCGAAGCATAATAGGCTACGTGGTTAATAACGCGCGCGTCTTCGGTAAGTAGGCTACAGAATCGATTATACATATTTGGTTGATGCGAGTTTCGCCGCAACGAGTTTTCTGTATGCTCTAAAGCCTTGGCTAATATTGCTTTAAATATACCTTCTTGACAGGTTTTATTGTCTTCATCCGCCAATATCCCTAGTAAATTCTCAATGATTTTACTGTCTTTAAAATATATTGCATCGTATCGGCTAATTTGTTCCACGAGCCTGTTAATCTCAAAATCTAAACTCTGGGCAACAAAAGCATTCTTTACTAAAAGGACAAATCCTTTTACCGGGTTTTTTAATTCCCAGTGGTGAACATCGTCCTTTCTGATTACAAGTAAGCAAGGCGTGGTTATCATAGTTTCTCTACCGTCGATGAAATGCTTGCCGGATGTTGAGGACAAAAACACAAGTTCCAAATAACCATTGTGTTTATGCGGTTTGGTTATATTCTTGGAAAGATCAAAAGTGGCGACTTTTATAAGTCGTTCATGTTCCATTTTGTCTTTTATTTGGATATCTTTTCTTTTTGTCATCATTAAAAATTGTGGCAAAATACACCTTAAATATTGGAATTAAAATTGAATTTGCACAATCCTTATCACGTGTATTTACACAACAATAAAGACTGAAAATTTTTGAGATGTTGTTTTTAACCCTTATTAAGCGTATTTAATCACATACGAACGGAGCGCCGTATTATAGTGCCTGGAACTAAGGAGCCTGTTTAGAATACGATGGATTATCGATTAAAACTTTGATAAGCGAACGAAGTTTTACTCGTAAAAAGGCGTGTTAGATTCCTTTCTTAAGATATTTAATGGTTAAACCCATTTGTCCAAGGTGATACATATCGTGATGAATTAGCCCTGTAACGAGGTACTTAAAGTCATAAGGAAATGACGGGTCGGCGTGTGGACAAGGGCTGCTAAGAAAGTCATCATCTTTGGTCTCTAAGAAGGATATGAGATTTCTTTGTGTTCTATGAAAATCTTCGAGTAGACTTTTCCAGCCCAGTACTTTTAATTCTTGGTTTGTTCGCCAATTTGCTGCATCGCTCATCTTGAATCCTCTTGGATTCCCGTTTAGACGACTGAGAACTTCTTTCCTCCATTCTATTAAGTGAGATGCTAATTCCGCGATGCTGTGCATTTCAGGAACAGGCCGTTCAAAGGCCGTGGTTTCGTCTACTTGTGCCAGCTTCTTTGTGAAATTTTCGTCGATCCACAATTCTCCGTTTTCGACATCCTTTAATTGTTGTACCACATCCTTTATTAACGCATTTTCCATGGCAATCTTTTTTAAGTTTAGTTGGGTTTTACGAAATTCGTATAGCTATATATTTCTTAGTTTCTAGGCATCCTCATGAATTTTTATAAGAAATCGTATCTGGTTGTAATGCACCTTAGGGTGCAATATAATTGAATTAATCTGTTTTCTCTTTCATTTCTTTAATGATACGTGCTCTATGATTGAATCCCCACGCTGCAATAGTATGTGTTAATTCTTTTAAAGAACTGCCATATTTTGTGATGTTATATGATACGGAGACCGGGGAGCTGTTAGATACAGTTCGTTCTATCAATCCATTTGCTTCGAGCTCTTTTAGTTCGCGACTCAGCATCTTACCGGAAATTCCGTGTACTTCCTTCAATAGTTCAGAATACCTCATGGGATTGTAGCATAGACAAGCAATTATAGATATTTTCCACTTTCCGCTCAAGATTTCCATGGTGTCGTTGATGGCCAATATAGTTTGGCCACATTCTTTTGTTATCATATTTTCTGATTTCATCTTTGCCCCTTGGTTACCAAAAAGTGACTATTACTTTTTGTCACTTAGTGTCAAATTTAAACAATTCTCCTTTATCTTTGCTAGATAAACAAAAAAATAATAGACAATGGAACTCATTAATCACTTAAAATGGCGTTATGCCGCTAAAAAATACACAACCGAGAAGGTAAGTGACGAAAAAATTAATCAAATTCTGGAGGCTATTAATTTGACAGCTTCTTCCTGCGGGATCCAGCCTTACCGAGTAAAGGTGATTTCTAGTTCTGAAATTAGGGCTAATTTGGGAGTCGGTTCCTTTAACGGACAAATTCTAAATTCGTCTCATTTATTAGTTTTTGCTGCATTTAACGAAATATCGAATGCTTATATAGAAGAATATATCGAAATGGCGGAAAAGCAACGTGAATTACCAGCGGGAGGGATGGACGGCTTGAAGGATATGCTGATAAGTTATTTTAGCACCAGAACGAGCGTGGAAAATGCGATATGGGCCAGCAAACAGGCGTATATTGGATTGGGGACTGCATTGATTGCGGCGGCAGAATTAAAAGTGGATGCTACGCCGATGGAGGGCTTCGATGCCCAGCGGTTTAATGAGATTTTGGGACTGGAGGAGCAGGGGTTACACCCGACAGTGATTCTATCGTTAGGCTATCGTGATGTAGAAAGTGACGTTTTGGCCAATATGAAGAAAATACGATTGCCGTTAGAGGAATTTGCCGACTTTGTTGGGTAATTACGTGTCAAGTATAATGGAAATATTACTTACTTGATATGTGCTATATTATTTGGGATTAGCATACGGGTTTCTATTTGAACGGTTCTTCTTGTGGTACATATTCGCCCGAGGACTGCTTATTGTCCTATAACAGCGGAAAATCCTCATTAATAACTGTTAACAGTGGGTGTGTGTACTTAAGGTGGGGATTGAAAGCGCACCGCTTAACGGGAGCAGGATTTCGATTGGACGGCAGTTATTTCCATGGTTTTTTCACCCTCTCCTGCGCTTTGATGTTTAAATGGATCATACCGAAAAGTTGGGGGGAATATTAAATAATTCTTAGTTTAGCATCTTTAATACAGATATCCCTTGCAAGACGCTGAACGTAAATTACTATCCCTATTGCTGCCCGAAGGGCTGTTAGAATATTTCGATATCATAGAAGTTATTCAAAGAGATAAACAACTCCATATTCATCTTGATGAAAAAAACATAGTTCCCTCGGGATATGAAAACATTAAATTAGAATCTAAAGGGTTTATGCCTTCAGCCGAGATTAGTGATTTTCCTATTCGTGGTCAGAAAGTTACACTTCATGTCAGGCGTAGGCGATGGACGGTAATAGATACAG
>NZ_JABMCQ010000030.1 GCF_013179575.1 Sphingobacterium shayense
AAAGGGGGATTAAGCGGGTTCGATGCCAATATGAGTTTAATTACAGAACAGGGTAATGCGACATTTAACGGAAACTTGTCCATGGCGCAAGATACGACCTATGATGCATATGTCTCAATCGACAACTTTAATGTAGGCAGTCTGCTAAATCAAGATTCTTTACTGGGCTATATTTCAGCAAATGCTACGGTGCAAGGAAGCGGGCTAGATCCTAAAAATATGGTTGCTAATGTTCAAGGTGATTTGAACTTGCTACAAGCTATGGGCTATGACTATCATGACATAAAATTAGAACTTTCGGCAGATCAAGGTGATATCACAGGAAGTCTCAACAGCCCAGATCCCAATGTAAAACTCAATATGGATTTCCACGCAGACATGCGCGGACAATATCCAAAATTGTTAGCTACCTTAAATATAGATACAATCAACTTTAAGAACCTCAATATTATTGAAGATAACTTTCGATATCAAGGTAAAGTAGTTGCAGACTTAGAGACCGCTGATCTAGACTTCCTTAATGGTTCACTGGTTATTTCGAACTCGTCAATAGCGTACAATGAAGAACGGTACACCCTTGATAGTGTCGCCCTATTAGCGACTGCTGACACCAGTAGGAATTCCCTTATCTTAGAGTCCGGATTGCTTAGCGCCCACATGGTCGGTAAATACAAACTAACGGAGCTTGGCGCTTCCGTCCAGGATATTATACGTATGTATTACAATCCCGCCGGAACAGCCCCAACCGATTTAAACTACGAACCGCAGAACTTTGAATTCAGTGCCACCCTGCGTAACTCTCCTTTTATACGCGAATTTTTACCAAAGCTCGAAGAACTACAGAACGTAACTCTAGATGGTACATTTAACTCCGAAGATAAAAGCTTCATGTCAAAATTGGTTGCTCCTAAAATCCTTTACGATGGAATGCGGTTCGAGAATATTGGGGTAGATATTACCACAGCGGACAGCACACTTTATTACTCCGCATTAATAGAGAAAATAAACGTCAGTAATCTGGAATTAAGTAACACTATTTTTAGTGGTAGTGCAAAAGAGAACAACCTCGACTTCGGCTTGTGGATAAAAGATAAGCTCGACAAAGAACAGTATCATTTAGGGGCGAATATGACGGTGGATCAAAACAACTACACACTGAAATTGCATGAAGATGGTTTGATGCTTAATTATGAGACTTGGCAAATTTCCCCCGACAATTATTTAAGCTTTGGAACGAACGGAATTAGTGCACAAAATTTCAGGTTGTCCAACGATGGTCAGGAACTGCTGTTACAATCAGCTGACTCAACACTAAATGCACCATTAGATCTTACATTTACAAATTTTCGCATAGAAACCTTATCTGAAATATTAAAATCAGAAACGCTTAATTTAGGCGGAGGTATAAACGGAACTGCGACAATTTCCCGCTTAGAGAGCAAACCAGTGTTTATTTCGGATGTAAATATTGACAAATTCTATTTTGGCTCCGATACGGTTGGCAATGTACTTATAAAGGTAGATAACGTGCGTGAGAACACATTCGCCGCTGACATAAAAATCGTAGAAAACGGTAACGATGTTCATCTTGTTGGGGACTTTATAAGCCCCCCAAATGGAACATCAACACTAGACGCTACATTATCGTTAAATCCTATGAAAATGACGACTATTCAAGCTTTTAGTATGGGATATATCAAAGGATCTGCAGGCGACTTAAAAGGTGATTTAAAAATAACTGGGACCTTAGATCAACCCCAAATTAACGGAGATTTAACGTTCGATGATGCGAAAATAAATGTTGCGATGTTAAATGCCGATTTAATGTTAGACAATCAGGTCATCCGTTTCAACAACCAAGGTATTTTGTTTCGACAGTTTGAAATAAAAGATTTGCGAGGAAATACCGCAAAACTGAACGGAACAGTACGTACAAAAACATATACAGATTTCGATTTCAATCTAAACTTGAGCACGAACGATTTCGCCGCGGTAAACTCTACAAGAGAAGATAATGATTTATTTTTCGGTAAATTATTCATCACATCAAATATTCGAATAACCGGAAACCTGGACCATCCACGGATAGACGGAAATGTTAAGGCTAATAATAAAACAGATTTTGTATTTATTGTACCAAATGATGACCCAGGAATAGCGCAACGAGAGGGAGTTGTAAAATTTGTTGATCGAAGTGACACCGCCCGCACAAACGCATTTGCACGACTCGACTCTTTGACGACAGCTTCACGACTCTCTGGATATGACATCGCTTTAAACCTGACTACTGACAGGGATGCAAAATTCAAAGTTATACTTGACGAAGGAACAAAAGACGCATTAAATATTCAGGGGATCGCACAAATAAATACTACGATTGATGCGAGTGACAAAATTACTATGTCCGGTACCTATACCGTAGAACGTGGGGACTACACCTTTTCGCTTGGACCAATTTCTAAAGAATTTACATTCCAAAAAGGAAGCACAATTACATGGAATGGAGATCCTCTGGATGCACGTCTAGATATAACGGCAATATACACCAACCGGTTCTCCACCCTGGAGTTGGTACAATCGCAAATCGGGTCAGAGAGTCAAAACCTTTACAAACAGCGAGTTCCTTTCGACGTAAAACTTATCCTAACGGGAGAACTTTTCAAGCCAAATATTAATTTTGATATTGATTTGGACGAAACCAATGCTATTGTTTCTCAAGATGTTGTCAGTAAAGTAAATATTGCGTTAGCCAATATACGCGACGATCAGGCAGAGTTAAACAAACAAGTGTTTTCACTGTTGACCCTAGGTCGATTTATGTCGTCCAATCCATTTGAAAGTCTTGCTGGGGGTGGAGCTGAAGGATTTGCGCGAAACACGGTGAGTTCCTTTCTAACGAACCAGCTCAACAGTATGGCCTCCGATTTGATTAAAGGTGTCGAACTTGATTTCAACTTGCAATCTGAAGAAGATTACCTGACGGGAAACGCTGAAACGAGAACGGACCTTAACGTGGGTATCTCAAAAATGCTATTTGATGATCGATTAAAGGTGACCATCGGATCAAATTTTGAAGTAGAGGGAAATAGCCGTCCAGGTGAAAAATCAACAAATATCGCGAGCGACATTTCGTTGGAATATCAACTTTCAAAAGATGGCAGATACTTTGCACGGGTATATCGAAAAAATCAATATCAAGCGACCCTGCAAGGGCAGTTTGTTGAAACGGGTATCGGGTTTATCATAAACATGAGCTACGATAAATTTAAAGAGCTATTCATGAATTCTAAAGCGCTCGAACAATACTACGACACGGATAGTCGGGGGTTCCAAAGAAGATTTGATATTGACCGAATGAATGTCGATTCTGCTTACCGTGATAGCGTGCGGACCGTTATACGAGACAGCTTGATCCAAAATAATCCTTCTTTCCGAAAACGGTGGGAAGAACGTCAACGTGAGGCGGAACAGTTAAAACAAGGTAACGATAGCACGACGCAAGGACGGGTCGACTCGACACAGGCTATCATTCCTAAAGAAGAAGAAATCCCCGTAAAAACGGAGGAAGAAGAGAAAGAAAACGATAACAGTGACTCAACAGACAACAATATTGAACCCAAAGCGATAAGATCAGATCATGAAAGGAGTAAGGATGAATTTTAGGCGGACACACATCGTTTTGACAAGCCTTGCACTTTTGTTTGCAGCGAGCTGTAACCCCACAAAGCACCTTACAGAGGACCAAAAACTCTATGATGGAGGAAATGTAACTATTCATAAGGATACCATAAGCGCAGAAAACAAAAAGCTATTCGAAGAGCATTTAGAATCTTTGTTAACACCAAAAACAAACAAAAAGTTACTTGGAATACCTATCAAGCTTGGCCTATATAATATGGGGGGTGGTCCGGATAGTACCGAAGGATGGTTCAATAATTGGTTAAAAAGGCAAGGTGAAAAACCGGTACTTTTGAGTGACGTAAACCGCGAGTATAATGAAAATATTCTTCGCAACAGAATGGAAAATCTAGGATTTTTCAATTCATACGTTACCTCCGATACTATTATTGACGGTAAACGGGCAGAGGTGAACTATAATGCCTTTACAGGTAACATTTATAGAATTGCAAATCTAAAATTCGAGGTAGACTCAAATAAAAAAATCGGTAAAGATATACTTCGATTCAAAGAGAATTCATTGCTAAAAATTGGTAGTAATTATAATCTTGACGTTATCCTCAACGAGCGTGACCGTATAGATAATGATTTAAAAAATAATGGCTATTATTACTTTTCACCCGATAATTTATTAGTAGAGGTAGACAGTACTGAAGGAACTAATAAAGTCGACATGTATGTTACCATTAAACCTGAAACTCCGAAAAAATCTCGTGAGCCACAACGTATTGGCAACATATTCATTTACCCCAATTACACGCAAACCGAACAAGGATTCCGTCACGCTAACCCGAAACGAATGAAGCTTTTTCAGGATCAGTATTACATCATTGATCCTAAAAATACTTACCGTAAAAAGGTCCTCGCTAATCACATCTTCTTTGAGCGTGGGGAAACCTACAACCGGCATGATCATAATATGACTATCAGCCATTTGGTAAACTTAAACGCGTTCAAATTTGTTAAAAACAACTTTGTTGACAGTAAGGATTCTACCAATACGATGGATACTTATTATTATTTAACACCTATGCAACGCAAATCGATCCGTTTCGAGGTACTCGCAAAAACCGCATCTGTCTATAATGGTACGGAAGCGAACGTCAATTGGACGCTTCGCAATGCTTTTAAAGGCTTTGAAACTTTAACTGCCACCGTTTTTGGCGGTTATGAAACACAGACCGGCGGAAATGTCAATTTAAATTCGGCATATATCCGCTATGGCGCAGAATTAGGGATAGTTTGGCCACGATTATTATCTCCTTATAAATGGGCTCCGTCCCGACGATTTATTCCAAAAACATATGCCAAAGTAGGATATGAGTTCCTTAATCGTCGCAATGCGTATACCCTAAATTCTTTATCGTTGAATTATGGTTACAACTGGAAAGAAAACGACCAAAAGCAACATGATTTAGCGGTAGCAGAAATTATCTATGTCCAGCCACGAAATATTTCCGACGAATACCGGGCACAGATGGATACGGTACCTACCCTACGCCATATTGTTGACCCACAGTTTTCATTCGGACCAAACTATAACTATATCTTTACCAATTCCACGGAAAAGGATCGTAAGAACACTTTTTTCGTAAAAACAGGCTTAAATACTTCTGGGAATGTCCTGGGCTTAATTCAGGGAGCCGATTATAAAAACAACGATCGAAAGAAGCTCTTCGGAACTGAATACGCACAGTTTGTTAAAGCTGAAGTGGATTTCCGACATTATCTTAAACTATCATCCAATTCAACTTTAGCCTCAAGGATTATGTTTGGTGTAAGTCATTCCTACGGAAACTCGATATCCCTACCTTACCTCAAACAATTTTATTCAGGTGGTCCTAACGGACTACGAGCCTTTAGAGCTCGCGCTGTAGGCCCAGGTTCCGCCATTCCTGAAAATCTTGGTCAAGATAACTTTTTTGCTGATCAAACGGGCGATTATAAACTCGAACTAAACACAGAGTATAGGTCCCAAATTACAGGAATGTTTCACTGGGCTGCATTTATTGACGCCGGAAACATATGGCTACAACGAAACGACCCTAACAAAATTGGCGGCTCTTTATCTAAAGATTTCTATAAAGAATTAGCTGTCGGTGCGGGATTAGGTTTGCGTGTTGATTTAGATTTTCTTATCGTTCGGGTTGACGCCGCTATTCCGCTGCGTGTACCTTATCGCCCAGAAGGAGATCGATGGGTTTTCAAATATATTGACATAAGACAATCGGACTGGAGACGAGATAATCTGGTATTTAACCTAGCTATTGGTTATCCTTTCTAAATCATCTAAAATAAAACCCTATTTTGGAAAATATAGGATTTTTTCAAAAATATAGTTAATCCTTAGTTTTTAAGGCGTTTTTTTAGTAAATTTAGATACACTGAAGTTCTAGACACTAAAACCAAAAAACATGAAAATCACTATCGTAGGCGCAGGTGCCGTGGGTGCAACTACCGCCGATAATTTGGTAAGACGTAACATAGCAGGAGAGATAATTTTATTAGATATTAAAGAGGGAGTCGCCGAAGGAAAAGCACAAGATATGATGCAAACAGCGGCGCTCTTAGGATTTGATTCAAAAGTAAAAGGCGTAACAAACGATTATCTTTCCACCGCAGGATCCTCAGTTGCTGTTATAACCTCGGGTATCCCACGAAAACCGGGTATGACACGCGAAGAATTAATCGGAACTAATGCCGGAATCGTAAAATCTGTTGTGGAAAATTTGGTTAAGCATTCTCCCGATATCATTATTCTTATTGTTTCCAACCCGATGGACACAATGACCTATCTAACGTTAAAATCAAGTGGCTTACCTAAGAACAGAGTGATAGGCATGGGCGGTGCATTAGATTCCGCCCGTTTTAAATATCAGATTTCCCAAAAGCTGAATGCTTCAGCAAATGACTTAAATGCAATCGTCATTGGAGGACACGGCGATACCACAATGATCCCACTAATCGAACATGCCACGTGGAACAGCATACCTGTGAATAAATTTCTGAATGAGGAGGAGAAAAATGAAATCATCCATAAAACCATGGTTGGAGGTGCTACGTTAACGGCATTAATTGGAACTTCGGCGTGGTATGCTCCCGGTGCTGCTGCTGCTGCTATGGTCGAAAGTATCGTGTGTAACCAGAATAGATTATTCACGGCATCGGTGTTGCTCGAGGGTGAGTTCAACGAACAAGACATAACAATGGGTGTTCCGGTAATCATAAACAACAAAGGGTGGGATCGTATTGTGCCACTTGAGTTATCTGACGATGAACAAGCATCATTTTCGAAAAGTGCTGAAGCAGTTCGAAAAATGAATCAAGTACTCCTAGACAGCAATTTACTTTAGCTGTTTATTTGCATGGGGTAAATAGCTATATTTAGCCCATGCAAAAAATTCCATTTGAAATTATAGAATTACAGGGGGACGGATTTCACGTATTAATCGATGTCGAACTGTTCGGTAAACCCTTTAAAATGGTGTTAGACACGGGAGCTTCCAAGACCGTATTCGATAAAACAACCCTTCTTAATTCTGGTATTTCGGAAGAGACATTTCAAAATACAGACATCCTTTCCGCTGGACTTGGAACAGACACAATGCAAAGTTTTATTTTGGAAATACCTCATTTCAGAATCAAAAACTGGCAAATTAAGAACTATACAACGGCAGTACTCGACCTGAGTACAATAAATTATGCCTATGAAAAAATGAACATTCCCCCTGTTATTGGTGTCTTGGGAGGAGATATTTTACGATTATTCAACGCACGAATAGACTACGGAAAACAATTAATGACACTAAGAGAGCGTCCACTAAAACTTAAATAATGGACGATGGATATGCCGTCTTAAATAAATATAGAAAGAAATAGCGATTAGAACTCCGGCACCGCCCATAATATACAAAGTATTCTGAATTCCATAATATTCCGCCGTTCCTCCAACCAGTAAAGCTCCTATCGGAGCTATTCCTTGAAAAGCCATCACGTAATAGCTAATTACTCGTGCTCTATAAGCGGTAACTACATGGGTTTGAATATACGTATTGATTGATGAATTTTGCATCATCATTGCAAAAGAAACTAACGCCGTAAAAATAAGTGCAGGGAAAAGCATTGGCGCAAATGCAAGTAATATAAGACTAAACCCCATTAATAGTGCTGAAAACAACACACGATATCGTAGATTTTGACCGCTTTTTAAACGCGCCATATTAATAGCACCGACCATTGCTCCAAAACCAGCTGCGCTCTCGAACCACGAAAAAGTGGACTCGTCACCAAGAAAGAGGTCCTTGGCAACTGCCGGTAATAATGAGGTATATGGTATTACTAAAAGGCTTGAAAACGCTAACACTATGATAATCGATGTAATGTGTGGAGATCGCTGAAGATATCTAAATCCTTCTTTAAGAGCTGTAATATTATCTTCCTTGGCTAATTTTGTCTGATCTTCGACCACCTTCATCATCATCAAGCATATGATAACGGGAACAAAACTGACGAAATTAATTCCGAAACAAACAAACTCGCCATAATTCGAGAGTAAAACACCTCCTATTGCTGGACCTACCATACGCGCTGCGTTAAAAACAGACGAATTTAGGGCAATCGCATTAGGAAGATCCTTTTTATTATCAACTAACGATATCATCAATGACTGACGTCCAAGTACGTCGAACGCATTAATAACACCTTGAAAAAACCCTAACAAGGATAAAATAAAAACAGTTTCCCAATGCATTCCAACAACTAGCGCTAACAGTCCAGCCTGTATCATCAGCGCTATTTGGGTAATAAATACGAGTCTATATTTTTTGTTTTTGTCAACAAATGAACCAATTAAAGGTGATAATACTAAAGAAGGAAGTAGCGAAATAAACTGTACAAACCCTAACCAAAACACGGACTGGGTCATCTCATATACCAACCAACTAATAGCAACCCGTTGCATCCAGGTTCCCAGAAGAGAAATCGCCTGCCCAATAACGTGGAGTCTAAAATTGGGATAAGAAAGCGATCTGAGTATATCCATATAATGTCGAAAATGTTTCGGTCAAAACTACCACTTTGAAAATAATATAACTATTTTTGTAACCAATATTAGCTTATAAAGTTTATAAAAACTTATTTTAAATAACAATAAATCCCCATCCAACATGAAATTTTTTATCGATACCGCAAATTTAGCGCAAATCAAAGAGGCTCAGGACTTAGGCGTTCTTGACGGCGTAACAACAAACCCTAGCTTAATGGCAAAAGAGGGTATCAGCGGTGAAGAAAATATTATTAACCACTACAAAGCTATTTGCGAAATCGTCGACGGCGATGTAAGTGCAGAAGTAATAGCTACGGACTACGAGAACATCATAAAAGAAGGTGAAGCGTTGGCTGCATTGAACGCTAAAATCGTTGTTAAGGTACCAATGACTAAAGACGGCGTCAAAGCTATCAGATACTTTAGTAACAAAGATATAAAAACCAATTGTACATTAGTGTTCTCTGCTGGTCAAGCCCTTTTAGCCGCCAAAGCAGGCGCTACCTATGTATCTCCATTTATCGGGCGTCTTGACGATATTTCTGTAGATGGTTTAGGATTGATTGAAGAAATTCGTCTGATATATGACAACTATGGCTTCCAAACGCAAATTTTAGCGGCATCTGTACGACATAGCGCGCATCTATTAGGCTGCGCAAAAATTGGAGCAGATGTAATGACCGGACCTTTATCAGTCATTTTATCTCTTTTAAAGCACCCCCTTACAGATAGTGGATTGGCTCAGTTTCTAGCTGATCATGCAAAAGCGGCTGGAAAATAAACATAAAATACCAAGTAAGGACGCCTCTACGCTATAGAATATAGACCGTAGAGGCGTTCTCTTTTTTTTGCGCTTCAACCAAAAAACTGAATATTAAAAAGTAAAATTCTAAAAATTTCTTACCCTAAAACAGAGCAGCATTCCTATTCAAATATGACATTTCGTCACACAAACTGATAACGTTTAAGGAATTTCTCAGCTCCTAAATCACTAAAAAAACGGCGCTTTGATGAGCGGCAAACAAGTATGTGGCGAGATCAGACAACGGTCTCTCTCTTCCCGATACGCCGAGTAAACTGAGAAAAAGAAAGTCTTACGACTTTAATTCCGGGTTAAAATAGGATCCGAAATCAACAAAAAAACAGAAAATATTATCATAAAACGCCGCGAAAAAACACGATTCATCGCAAAAAAAAACAGAATTTTGTTTCAAAAATTAGAACTAAATGGCGACGATACTACCACGAACATACAAATGGGAAGTCTCTTCAATTGCAAAAAAAGACTAATTATTCGTCCGCTAAAGCGCATGGTCACACATATAGGCGTCATTAAAATGACCGAAAAAAATATAGAAAATGCCAACGAAATTGAATCAAATTTCACTCCAATCGGTATAAATTTTTACATGAATTTATACCGTATTACTAAACCAGGTCATGGTAAAACTGAATCAAAACACGTATCTCACCGAGTAAAAAAACTCATACCTCGGGATAATTTATCCGAAAAACAGAAGAATTCTCGCGCCGGAAAACGAAATTATGGATTGAATAGTTATACCAAAATCTGAAAAAATCAAAAAAACTAAAAAGGAAATTACACGATTAACTTCAAGTATTACGGTGAAAAAAATAGAAATATCCACGCTAAATTCTCCCAATTATAAAAGGATTTGAATAGTTTTCATTCCCTAGTTTCTACCAAAATCGAGTAAAAAAATAAGTTAAAACTGTTTCTAATTTTTAATCAAAATCTCAAAAAAATCACCTCTTATACTACGCAAAAATTTATACACAGGGGTTAGTTGAGTGCTTAAAATAGCGGATAATTAATTTGAAAACGATCACGCGATACGTCTGGAAATTCATTATAGTAATCAAACAAATGTTTGTCCAGCGTAAAAATTTAGGTAAATTCTCGCTATAAGTAGCAATGAAATTTAGGTAATTACCTTGCTGTATCTCCAAAAATATGATGCAATTAATTATTTTATCCCCTATAAAAACCCTAAAAATCGTTCACAAACACATTTTCTTTTGCCTATACACCAATGATTATCAAATAGTCTATTTTAAGAGGAAAAACATAAAGCCCTAAAATACAACAACTTAACAAACACCACTAATCGCTTCTAACAATGGTAGGATCGCCGGGAATCACCGAGTGAAACTCAGAAATAAGCCTTCTAATTCTTTATATCTTGTGACGTCAGGAACAATAGCAATGTCGAAAAACGCTATCCAAATCAAATATTTGGTTTAATCGCCATACCTTAATACCCTATATTTTTCGTAATTTTATTGCTGAGATGATTAACCAACAAAAGGAAAAAACGAGAGATTTCAACCGCTTACTTCGCGAAAACGGGCTCAAAGTAACGACACATAGATTACGTGTTTTGAAGGAACTAACGCATAAAAATGCAGCCGTTTCCCAACCTGATCTTGAAAAAACGATTGGTACAGCTATTGACCGAGTCACACTATATCGTATACTTTCGAGTTTCGAAGAGAAAGGTATTGTGCACAAAATATTCGATTTGCAAGGTACAGCCACGTATGCAATTTGCAGTTCGGACTGCAGTAAAGACCACCATCACGATCAACATGTTCACTTTATGTGCTCAGTTTGTAACAGCGTATATTGTTTAGAGGAGGTTCCATTTCCCCATATACCCCTCCCAAAAAATTTCACCTTACATGCCCTTGCCTTGAACGCAGTTGGGCTTTGCGAAAACTGCCAAAAAGAGGAATAACCTCATTAAAATATTCAATAAATAACGTGCACACCTTTTATAAATGAAAGGTGTTTTTTTATTGATATTCGAAACTAAAACTAGCAAAACATATATTAAAAATTTTTAACAAATAATATTTAATAGTTTAACTAATAGACATTTAAAAAAACTAAACAAAACAATTGATTACACATTAATATTTTAGCAAAAAAACTAAAAAAGGGATATTTTAAGAAAAAACCACCCTACTCCCCTAAAAACGAAAGTATCAAAGAAAACTATTTTAGCAATTTAATATATTTTACCCTTATAATCAGATATATAATTAAGCTAAACTAAGCTAACAATTAACTACACAACAACGACACATTTTTTTAGGAAAATTCAACTAGTTTTTCCGTATATTTAGACTAGGATTAGCAGGAGATACAAATCCTCCGTGAGTCGCTAAAAAAGCAACTCCCCTATCTAATAAAACAATCAAAACAAAAGTTCCCAACACTCCATAACTTGAGACGCATGAAACAGAAAAAGGAAAATCAATACAAAGAAATCCTCAGCCAACTTATAGTAGACATATTTGAGAAATCAAACAATCAGCCGTTAAACTACAAACAGATAGCAGCAAAACTTAATCTTCGTGAAAACGACGCTAAGGTCGCCATTTCTGACATCCTCTCTGATGAAACCAAATCCGGCAAATTCACGCAAGTTGACCGAGGGAAATTTAAGCTACGCACTCTAAATGTTTACGTCCAAGGAAAAGTCGATATGACCGCAGACGGATCCGCCTACATCGTCCCAAAAGACGAATTCGAAAACGACATATATGTCGCACCCCGAAAACTGAGACATGCCTTACACAACGACATCGTGAAGGTCCATGTGTACCAACGAAAAAATGGTCGCTCACGAGAAGGAGAAGTTGTTGAAATCATAGAACGCGCAAAAGTCGATTTCACCGGCACGATAAAAACCTCAAAAAACTACGCGTTCTTTTTAGCCGACGACCGGAAAATGTTACACGACATTTTCATACCCTCGGAAAATTTAAATGGAGCGAAAGACGGAGAGAAAGTCGTAGTCTCAATTACCGACTGGCCAAAGGACGCTAAGAACCCGTACGGCAAGGTGAAAAACGTCCTAGGTAAAAAAGGAGAAAATGAAACAGAGATGAATGCCATCCTTGCAGATTTTGGATTCCCACTCTCCTTTCCACCAGAAGTAGAACAAGACGCTAATGCTATAGACGAAAAAATATCTGACGAAGAAATTCAAAAACGTAAAGATTTCCGAAACGTCACCACATTTACGATTGACCCTTTCGATGCGAAGGATTTCGACGATGCCATTTCGTACCGAGAGCTCGAGAATGGAAATGTCGAAATCGGGGTCCACATCGCAGATGTATCACACTATGTAATACCAGACACTCAGCTCGACAAAGAAGCGTTCGACCGAGCCACATCCGTCTATCTAGTAGATCGGGTTATACCGATGCTACCAGAAAGATTATCAAACGGAGTGTGCTCGCTTCGACCAAACGAAGACAAACTTTGCTTTGCCGCGGTTTTCGAAATGGACAGCAAAGCGAACGTCATCGACCAATGGTTCGGCAGAACCATCATTAACTCCAATAGACGATTCACCTACGAGGAGGCTCAAGAAATTATAGAGTCAAAATCTGGAGACCTCTCAACTGAAATAAACAAATTAAATGAACTTGCATATATCCTTCGCGAACGCAAATTCAAAAATGGCGCAATAAGTTTCGAAAGTGAAGAAGTTAAATTCCAACTTGACGAAACAGGGAAACCTATCGGTGTGTACACGAAAGTTCGAAAGGACGCTCACAAACTCATTGAAGACTTCATGCTACTTGCAAACAAAAAAGTTGCAGAATTCATTGCAAAAAAAGGAAAGGGCAAGGACAAGCTCACTTTTATCTACCGCTTCCACGACACACCGAATCCAGAGACGTTGACAACATTCTCTCAATTTGCCGCTCGCTTCGGACATCGTCTCTCCGTAAAAACTGACAAAGAGACAGCTAAATCTCTGAACGCACTTCTCACCAAAATCGAAGGAAGTAGAGAGCAAAACCTACTAACATCGCTAGCCATCCGTTCGATGGCGAAAGCCGTTTACACAACAAAAAACGCCAGCCACTACGGGCTAGCTTTTGACCATTACACCCATTTCACCTCCCCTATACGTCGGTATCCCGATGTGATGGTACACCGCCTGCTTCAATTTTATCTCGACGGCGGCGGGAAAGTAAACAACGAGCATTATGAAACCATGGCTGAACATTGCTCTCAAATGGAAAAGAAAGCAGCAGAAGCAGAAAGGGCATCCATCAAGTACAAACAAGCAGAATTTCTCCAAGACCAAATCGGAAGTAAATACCGAGGAATTATATCAGGCGTTACTGAATGGGGCATGTATGTTGAAATTCAAGAAAACAAATGTGAGGGCATGGTTCGTTTGAGAGATATTACAGATGACTATTACACCTTAGATGAAAAAAACTACACAATCTTCGGTGCACATAGCGGGAAGAAATATCAATTGGGAGATGAAGTTGAAATTCTCGTCAAAAAAGTAGATCTAGAGAAGCGACAAATCGATTTTTCGCTTGCCTAATAATGGCATACGAGGCAGCTCAGCTTCTTCAGACACCGCAAGGCTGAGCTGCCTTTAATTAAAACGAATCAAGGAAAATTTCTAGTAAACCAACTATTAGACCGAAACATTACAACAACAAATAAGACGCAATCTCAAAAAAATGCAAACCCACACTATTCCAAGATAAGAAAGCATGGAACTGGCGCTTAAAAAAAATAACATACAAGTCTTTATGATTTAAGATATTATACATATCTTTGCGGACTTAAAAATTAATTTTTACAAATTAAAAAACAAAAACAGGTAAATGCCTACTATTCAACAATTAGTTAGAAAAGGTAGAGTAGCTCTGGTTGACAAGAGTAAGTCGCCAGCGTTGGACTCATGTCCACAGCGAAGAGGTGTGTGTACTCGTGTATACACTACTACCCCTAAAAAACCAAACTCAGCAATGCGTAAAGTAGCTCGTGTACGTTTAACAAACGGTAAAGAGGTTAACGCATACATCCCAGGTGAAGGTCACAACTTACAGGAACACTCAATCGTGTTAATCCGTGGCGGTCGTGTTAAAGATTTACCAGGGGTTCGTTATCACATCATTCGTGGTGCATTGGATACGTCTGGTGTTGCAGGTCGTAACCAACGTCGTTCTAAATACGGAACAAAACGTCCAAAACCAGGACAAGCTGCAGCTCCAGCAAAAGGTAAAAAGAAATAATTAAACGGAGGACAAGAAAATGAGAAAATCAAAACCAAAAAAGAGAATCATTTTACCTGACCCAAAGTTTAACGACACTCAGGTAACACGCTTTGTAAACAACATGATGGTAGATGGTAAAAAATCTACAGCATATTCAATTTTTTACGACGCAGTAGAATTAGTAGAGCAAAAAACACAAGAGAACGGTCTTGAAGCATGGAAAAAAGCGTTGAACAACGTAATGCCAGCTGTAGAAGTTAAATCTCGTCGTGTGGGTGGTGCAAACTTCCAAGTTCCTATGGAAGTACGTCCCGACCGTAAAATCGCTTTAGGTATGAAGTGGTTAATTTCTTACGCTCGTAAACGTGGAGAAAAAAATATGTTCGAGAAATTAGCAGGAGAAATCATCTCAGCTTCTAAAGGTGAAGGTGCTGCTGTTAAGAAGAAAGAAGATACGCACAAAATGGCGGAAGCTAACAAAGCGTTCTCACACTTCAGGTTCTAGTCTTGAACACCAAGAACAAAATATGAATACACCGACTTTCGATAATAGATTTTTCCTTTATCACTGTCGGTGTATTCGATTTAAAACATTGCAATAATAATTAGCCACTAGGCAAAAATAACATGGCAAGAGACTTAAAATTCACTAGAAATATCGGTATCGCTGCACACATCGATGCTGGAAAAACTACGACTACGGAGCGTATTCTTTATTACTCAGGAGTAAACCATAAAATAGGTGAAGTTCACGAAGGAGCTTCCACCATGGACTGGATGGAGCAAGAAGCAGAGCGTGGTATTACCATTACTTCAGCTGCAACAACTGTTTTCTGGAATTATCGTAATAACAGATACCAAGTAAACGTTATAGATACTCCGGGTCACGTTGACTTTACAGTAGAAGTAAACCGTTCACTTCGCGTATTAGACGGACTAGTATTTTTGTTTTCGGCTGTTGATGGTGTAGAACCTCAATCGGAAACAAACTGGCGGTTAGCTGATGGTTACAAAGTTCCTCGTATTGGCTTTGTCAACAAAATGGACCGTTCAGGTGCTGATTTCTTGAAAGTTGTAAAACAAGTAAAGGATATGTTGGGATCCGATGCAATCGCTTTACAGCTGCCGATCGGAGCTGAGGACACATTCACAGGCGTTGTTGATTTGATCAACAACCGCGGTATCGTTTGGAACGAAGCAGATAAAGGTATGACCTTTACAGAAGTTCCTATTCCTGAGGATATGCTTGAGGAAGTTGCAGAATACCGTGAAAAGCTTTTAGAAGCTGTAGCTGGTTACGACGAATCTTTGATGGAGAAATTCTTCGACGATCCGAATTCATTAACTGAGCGTGAAATCTTAAACGCATTACGTGCCGCTGTATTAGATAATGCGATCGTGCCGATGGTATGTGGTTCATCATTTAAAAACAAAGGTGTACAAACAATGCTTGACCTAGTAATGGAGCTGCTACCTTCTCCTTTGGATGTAGAGGCAGTAACAGGGACTAATCCTAATACAGGCGAGGAAATCGAACGTAAACCATCAGTTAATGAACCTTTCGCCGCGTTAGGTTTCAAAATCGCGACTGACCCATTCGTAGGTCGTCTATGTTTTATCCGTGCTTATTCGGGAAAATTAGATGCTGGTTCATACGTATTGAACACTCGTTCAGGAAACAAAGAGCGTATCTCACGTATCTTCCAGATGCATGCTAACAAACAAAATCCTATCCCTTTTATCGAGGCTGGTGATATTGGTGCGGTAGTAGGTTTTAAAGACATCAAGACAGGTGATACACTTTGTGACGAAAAATCACCGATTGTTCTTGAATCAATGGTTTTCCCTGAGCCAGTTATTGGTTTAGCGATCGAACCTAAAACCCAAGCTGACGTTGATAAACTAGGTATTGGTTTAGGCAAACTTGCTGAAGAGGATCCTACATTCGTTGTAAAAACAGATGAAGAAACTGGTCAAACAGTAATATCTGGTATGGGTGAGCTTCACTTGGAGATCTTAATTGACCGTCTAAAACGCGAATTCAAAGTTGAAGTTAATCAAGGAGCTCCTCAGGTATCATACAAAGAGTCTATTACAGGAACTACCGAACACCGTGAGGTTTACAAGAAACAATCAGGTGGTCGTGGTAAATTCGCTGACATCAAAGTTGTTATCTCTCCTATTGATGATGATTACGATCCATCTAAATCAGCTCTTCAATTCGTAAATGAGATTGTTGGTGGTAAAATTCCAAAAGAATATATCCCTTCAGTTCAAAAAGGATTTGAAGTATCCCTTAAAAACGGTGTATTAGCTGGATACCCACTTTCAGGAATGAAAGTTCGCTTGATCGATGGTTCATTCCACGCAGTCGATTCAGATTCACTATCATTCGAATTAGCGGCGAAAATGGCTTACCGCGAAGCTTTACCTAAATGTTCTCCTGTATTGATGGAACCTATCATGAAAATTGAGGTTTTGACACCAGAAGAAAATATGGGTGATGTAATGGGTGATTTAAATCGTCGCCGCGGTCAAATGCAAGGGCTTGACTCTCGTGCGGGAGCTCAGGTTATCAAAGCATTGGTACCACTTTCGGAAATGTTTGGTTATGTAACACAGTTACGTACGATCACTTCGGGACGTGCAAGTTCGACAATGGAGTTTGACCACTTTGCTGAAGCTCCGCGCAACGTAGCTGAAGAGGTAATAGCAAAATCCAAAGGTAAAGTTAAAGGCATCGAAGACTAATCTTTGATCGAAAAATAAACCAGCCTCCTGTTGTGAATAGCTCTAATGGGAGGCTATCTTAAAAACAAATAAAATGA
Organism: Sphingobacterium shayense; assembly: GCF_013179575.1. Classification (GTDB taxonomy): domain Bacteria; phylum Bacteroidota; class Bacteroidia; order Sphingobacteriales; family Sphingobacteriaceae; genus Sphingobacterium; species Sphingobacterium shayense. Next base: position 17,620 of record NZ_JABMCQ010000030.1, read on the forward strand.
GCCAAAGAATCAGAATTAAATTGAAATCTTACGATTACAACTTAGTTGACAAATCAGCTGAAAAAATCGTAAAAACAGTAAAACCTACAGGTGCAGTCGTTAGTGGTCCTATCCCATTGCCTACTGAGAAAAAAATCTATACCGTTTTACGCTCACCACACGTTAACAAAAAAGCACGTGAACAATTCCAATTGTGTGCATACAAGAGATTGTTAGATATTTATTCTTCAAACTCTAAAACTGTTGACGCGTTGATGAAACTTGAATTGCCTTCAGGCGTTGAAGTTGAAATCAAAGTGTGATAGATTTCAATTTAAAAAAAAAGAAAGTCATCTTATGCATAATAAGATGGCTTTTTTTGTTTCGGACCTGCCCGCATTTTGACATTGCAGATACTGAACCGATAGAAAGAATTGGTTAATTTTGTTCATGGAAAATATAACTGGAAAATATGCATTAGTAACTGGCGGAGGTCGTGGCCTTGGCAAAGCGACCGCGCTAGCTCTCGCTGCCGAGGGCGTAAACGTCGCTATAACAGGAAGAAATGTTGACTATTTAAAGGCAACCGTAGAACAGATAAAAACCTTCGGAGTGAAGGCTACCTATGCCGTATTTGACGTGGGAAACCTTGAAGAGGTAAATCAGGCGATTGAAACACTAACAAATAGTTTTGGAGTGTTTGATATTCTTATCAACAACGCCGGTATCGCCGCGTTTGGGGCTGTTAACGAGATGGACCCCGTCCTATGGGCTCAAATAATCCAAACAAACATCTTGGGCACCTATTACGTTACCAAGGCGGTGCTTCCACAATTGCTTAACAAAAACCAAGGAGACATCATTAATGTCGCTTCAACAGCTGGATTAAACGGCGCTGCCAATACATCAGCTTACAGCGCAAGTAAATTTGCCGTTATCGGGTTTTCTGATTCACTAATGCGAGAAGTACGTAAAAACAACATCCGAGTATGTACCCTCATGCCTAGTACGATCGCTTCTGACATGTCCAAAGAACTTCAACTGACTGATGGTAATCCGGATACCGTCTTACAACCGGAAGATTTTGCAGAGCTAATTATAGCTAATTTAAAGCTACCTCGCCGCGCAATGTTAAAGTCTGCATCTCTTTGGTCAACTAATCCTTAATAGGCGCATATTCGATTCTAAAAACACCTTTGGGATACGTTCCTCTTTATAGTATGCAAAAAAGTGGTTGACCTACTCAGATCAACCACTTTTCAGAATCTTTTAAGATTCGTACCAGCTACAATTAAAATTGGTAGCCTACACCAAATGATAGTACGCGGTTAGAGAATTTGTTATCGCTACCTTCTGATGGAGATAAATTCGACAACCCTAGACCATATCCAGCGTTAACTAAAAATCCGTTCGACAATTTATAACCTGCTAAGAAGTTTACACCAAAATCAAATGGTTTTTGATCTTTATCATCTCCCGTGAAATCAACGTCATATTCAGCTTCTCCAGACATATCTGAAAAGTCACCCTTAAGTTTCGTCTTTCCGCTAAGTGAATATCCAACATATGGTCCCGCTCCTAAAAATACTGAGCCTGAGTAACCAGCAGGAATGTAATACACTGCATTAACCGGAATTTCAATCGCCATCACGTTCGTAGTTGCCGAACCATCAAAGTTATCTCCGTCCGCCTTATACTTTGCACCCTTACCTTGCAAGGATATACCCGGTTGAATCGAGAATTGAGGAGCGACTGGTAAATCTGCATAACCTGTCACATAAAATGATGGATTCATTTTTGAATAGTCTTCCATATCAGCAGGAACATTGCTATACTTACCTAAGTTAACACCTGCTTTTAAACCAAAACTAGTTTGTGCCTGAGCACCAGCAGCTAATAAAAACGCTGCGCCTAATGAAAGTAAAATCTTTTTCATACGTTATTCCTTTTTGTTTAATACGCTCAGTAGTGCAAGTTTTGAACCAAAAAAAAATAAAAGCACATAAACTAAAACAACAGACTGTATATCAGTTAATTAATTTAAAAAACAAAAAACAAAGAATGACGACAAATCCACTATTAATCAGGAACACGAAATTAAATCCAATCTTTTTCAACGGAACTTTGTAAATATCAAAAGTAAAGTTTATTTTTGCATTCCCTTAAAGGGGAAAGGGTCGGATGGCCGAGTGGCTAGGCTGAGGTCTGCAAAACCTCCTACAGCGGTTCGAATCCGCTTCCGACCTCGTTTTATTGACTAATAAAAGATATCATAATGGGAGTTACACGTTTAAAAAGAAAAGATAGAAGAAATAAAACTGTTGCACGTGTTGAAGTACAGTTTTTAAAATTAGGGCGCAACATTGAACTAGGTTCAAAAAGTGAAATGCCTAAACACAGTCAGATTACAAAAAACGACGAAATTTTGAACAAACTTGCTGCACAGGCAAAATAAGTTTTTTCGAAAATCACACATAAAAAAAGAGAACCAATGGTTCTCTTTTTTTATGTGTGATTCGCCATTCTGTTTTTCAACAACAAACACAATGTTTCTACCGTCGCTCTACTTGTTTGCATTGTAGGCTCGTCCATTCCCGACAGCTCCGAATTATGAAAGCTCATTTTTGACGATATCACAGTCTTCGCCGAGCTATGTATTGATTTTGCCTTGGTATGGTCTAAAAGGGCGATGATGTTATCTTCATTTACCCCTGAACCAGGCATTATTTCAATTCGATTGTCCGCTTTTTCGATTAGCGACCTTATTAAGTCCTGTCCCTGCACTGCCGTATCCCTCAAACCCGAAGTAAGAATCCTGTCAAAACCTAAAGAGATAACATCTTGCAGGGCTTGCTCCGGATCTTTACATCGGTCAAACGCCCGATGAAACACGACCGTCATCGGCTTTGCATGCGCGACCAACACGGCGTTCCGTTCCATATCTATTGAACCATCAGCATTCAATATCCCGACAACAACTCCGTCACAGTTTTGCTCTTTACAAAACGTAATGTCAGTTAACATCTCTTGAAATTCAGCATCGCTATATAAAAAATCACCCGCACGAGGTCGCACCAATACGTGCAACCCTATGCTTAACGCTGCACGAGCCAATTTAATTTGTGCGTAGGAAGGAGTTGTACCTCCATTTTCTAAATTTTGACATAACTCCACTCTACTTGCCCCGCCCAATTCTGCTTGGAGAGCTGAAAAGGACGAGTTCGCGCAAATTTCCAACTTGACACCGCCTATATTTTTTTCTTCTATCATGGTAATTCAAATTTGCTTATTTTTTATCCGAATCATTATATATTAACGTTATTTCATGCCGAAAAAAAACATAAAAGACAAAAGACCAACGCTTTAATTTCAATATTGTAAAACTTTTAGTAATATTTGATTGTTAAATATTTTCAATACTATAATTGTTAGGATTCACCTTAAATTAATTCGTCATGACAATAGTATCAAAAGAGACCGAAATTCAAGATCGAATATCAACGGTCTACGATAGTCTCATCACCGAAAAAGAATCGATATACGAAGCATTTCTACATACACGAGAACATCATTTAACTGCCCATAATGAGGTCCTCGCGGGATTTTTCCCTGACGGAGAGTGGGAAGACAATCAAAGCGTTGATCAGCAAAACTTCGTGGAGTACGATATCTATTGTTATTTAGTCGATATTATATCTGATTACAGAGACATAGAAGGGGGCTTTCCAGAATATCTTGACATGATTGCCAACCTTGAACAAGTGATGTTAAAGTTCGCCCGACGCGAAAACTATGAAGTTTCCGCTATCATCAAACGATGGCTTCAAAAACTTATCGACACCCTCTAGCACTAAAAACCACAGATTAAAAACGGAATGCCTTCCAGTCTTTAAAAATGCATTCGAGCCAAAGGCGCTATATCTTGACCGACGAACTCTTGACGTAAATACTTTTGATACCCCGCAATAGCAATCATAGCCGCATTATCGGTACAATATTCAAACTTAGGAATAAAGACCTGCCAGCCATAACGAGCTCCCATCTCTGTTAATTGTTGACGGAGTCCGGAGTTGGCAGACACACCTCCCGCAATAGCCACCTGTTTTACCCCAGTCTGCTGAACAGCTTTATTCAATTTGTTCAGTAAAATAGTTACTATTCGCTCCTGCACCGAAGCACATACGTCAGCAATTCTCTTATCTAAAAAACTAGGATCTTTCCTTTCTTCCGCTTGAACCATATAAAGTATAGCGGTCTTTAATCCTGAAAAACTAAAATCAAGTCCTGGAATTTGAGGTTCGGGAAGTTTGAAAGCCGTGGCATTTCCCTGTTGTGCATATTTATCAATTAACGGACCACCAGGATATGGTAATTTTAATATCTTGGCAGTTTTATCAAAAGCTTCTCCTGCAGCATCGTCTAGTGTTTGTCCTAAAAGCTCCATTTCAAAGAAATCTTTCACAAGAACAATCTGCGTATGCCCTCCCGAAACAGTCAAACATAAAAACGGAAATTCTGGTTTCGGATTGTCTATAAAATGCGCTAAAATATGTGCCTGCATATGATTAACCTCTATTAACGGAATCTGACGAGCTAATGCGAACGACTTCGCAAATGAAGTTCCAACAAGTAATGCACCTAAAAGTCCAGGTCCGCGAGTAAAAGCTACCGCATCAACGTCATTTTTGTGTATTTTAGCAAGCTGAATAGCTTGATCAACCGTTGGTATGATATTCTGCTGGTGTACACGTGAGGCTAATTCAGGTACAACACCACCATATTTTGCGTGAATAGCTTGACTGGCTATAATATTTGATTTAATTTCACCGTCTATACAAATAGAGGCAGAAGTTTCGTCGCAAGAAGATTCGATACCCAAGATTACAGCCATTGTGCAGATTTTTAAATAGAATACAAAAATATCAAAAAAATACTTAAAATAACGTCCATCACCCTACTAAGCATTTTCTTGCTTAGCATCGGCGTGATTCTAGCTCTCCAATTTGCAGCGGTTCAAACTTATGTATCTAAAAAAGTAGCAAGTTTTTTAAGTAGCCAACTAGACACCGATATATCCATAGGCCGGGTTTACCTAAAACCATTTCGATCGCTGGAATTACAATCGCTATTAATTAATGACCAAAAAGGCAACAAGCTGTTTTATGCAAAAAATATAACCGCGGGACTCTCACTTACGAAAATACTTTCAAACAAGATTGTTGTAAAAAAATTAGATATTCAGGAAGCGTTCCTGAATTATGAAATCTTTCAGGATAGTTCGAATGCTACGTTCATAATTGACTATTTCTCTTCTGACAAAAAAGAAGATGACGCGCCTTCCGCGAAGTTAGAATTAGAAATTCAACAGATAGAATTGTTCGACAACGAAATGCGATTTACGGACCATCGCTTTAAATCTCGAAAGAAGAATGCGATCAATTTTAATGCCCTAGAATTAACGCAAATCAGCGGATCATTCAACGACATAGAGTACGATGAGAATCACGTTTCCTCAGATATAAAAAAACTTCAGTTCACAGATAAAAGTGGACTACGGGTTAAGGAGTTCAGCGCAAAATCTTTCGTGTCTAATTCGATGATGGAGTTCACGAACCTAAGAGTACAAACAAACCGCTCTAAAGTTGGAAATTATCTTATGATGAGCTACAATAGTTTTTCCGATTTTGGAGATTTCATTACGAAAGTCAAAATGGAGGGGTCTCTAAATAACTCCTTTGTCGATTCACGCGATATCGCGCTATTTGCACCAGAGATCGTAAAAGTTAACTTTACCGCCGACATCCAACAAGCATCCCTAGCGGGAACAGTTGAACATATCCAAGCAAACGACGTCATACTCCGTACTAAGCGCAATACAAGCTTTAAAGGTGATTTCTCTATAGATGGACTACCCAAAATTGAAAACACATTATTTGACTTCAAAATTGCATCCCTGGAAACCTCCGCTGAAGAATTAGAAGACTTGATTCCCTCATTAACAAATGTTAAGGATCTTCGCCTTCCTTTACAGCTCCACCAATTAGGAAATGTTTCTTACAAAGGCGTCGCGAAGGGATTTTACCACCAGTTTGAAGTCGATGGAATAGCACAAACCAAACTTGGCACGATTGAAACTGAGTCAAAGATAATATTGAAGCCAACGCTTTCCTATAGCGGAAAAATTATAAGTCCATCTTTCGATTTAGGCACCATAATAAATGCTAAAAATATCGAAACGACTGGATTTAATATAGATTTTGAAGGAGAAGGTTCTCGTCGCGAATCCTTATATCTGCGGGCATCGGGAGATCTTCAGGACATTAATTTTCACAAATACACCTACCAAAATTTAAAATTTCAGGGTGAAATAGCCGATGAAATATTTGTCGTAAACGGAAAAATAGACGACCCTTTTGCCTCGTTAACCTACGATGGGAAGGTCAATCTATCGGAACAGGTCCCTCTATATCAGTTCTCCTCTGTTATACAGACGCTCGATTTAAAGAAATTAAATATATTCGATAAAGACAGTATCGTCATAAGCAATTCAAATATCAAAGGTGATCTACATGGAAACTCGTTAAACTCGCTAAATGGCGAAATCACTTCTTCTCATCTACAGTTTAGTAGTTCCCGAGGAGAATTTATGATGGGTTATCTTAATTTTTCCTCCGACGGTGATGAACAAAACAAACGACTAACCATTAAATCTGATGTCGTAGACGGTTCAATGAATGGTCAAATAGACCTTAATACCATTGGTCCCTATTTCCGTTCATTGGCGATGCGTTACGCTCCCGCCATCAATATAGAATCCAAACCCTACAATCCTCAAAATTTCGATCTAAAGCTAGATATAAAGTCTTTTGCGCCTATCTCTGCGCTTTTCGACCCCAACCTGAAGCTTGATGACGGTGCAAATTTGTCAGCAAATTTTTCTTCCGATAATTATACGGCAACTTTCCAAGCATTTAGCCCCATTGTTACCTACAAAGGCATCCGCTTGAAGAACCTGACACTATTGGAAAATGCCGACGACACTGACTTCTCGTTAGACATATCTGCAGACAGATTAAATTTCACAGACTCAACTTATATTGATAACATTAAAATAGCCAACGTACTTGCAAACGATAGTTTGAATTTCGAAATTGCTCTCTCGGAGACAGATCGAGCAAATTATATTAACTTAAATGGAAACATTCATTTTGCCCATAACAAACCTGCGTATATTCGATTAAACAAATCAGACATTGTCCTTAATAACGAACAGTGGAGCATTAATCAGGAAGCTGAACTGCGCGTTTCAAAAGGTAAGATTTATCTAAACAACCTCCAATTTAAACGTGATCGCCAAGAAATTAAACTGGACGGAATTTTGTCCAACCAAGATGATGACTTGAACATCACTTTTCATGATTTCAGCCTTAGTTCACTTTCGGGGATTACAAAACCATTGGGAATACAACTCGTGGGTAATTTAAGTGGTGATCTGCGATTAAATTCTGTATTTGCGTCCCCAAACCTTTCAGCTCATATCACCACTACACCCATCGTGTACAACAATCTCCCAATAGGAAACCTGAGTATAAATGCCGATTATGACCCGAATTTTGGAATAATTCATCTTTCTTCAGAATTAAGAGATATTGATGGTGACGGTATCGATTTAAATGGAACTTACAATATTAATAATCCGAACGATGCACTCTCTCTAATGGGTCGAGCAAGAAATGTTGACCTTGGTATCGCTCAACCGTTTCTTCGTTCTTTAATCAGTGATCTATACGGCACCATAAGTGGAGACGTAACGATTACGGGTTCTTTAAAACGCCCCGTATTCAACGGATTCTCACACATAAAAGAAGCGTCGTTCCTTGTTAACTATCTGCAATCTAGCTATGAGATACTCGAGCAGCATGCGGTCATGGAAAACAATAACATCTTTTTTAAAGATTTTCAATTTAAAGATGAACGCGCCATAATCGCAAGCTCAAACGGCTCTATTAATCTAAACAAACTCTCAGACCCTGAAATAAACATTCAAGTCGCTGCAAATAATTTGCAAATATTAAACACCAAACGTGACGATAACGAGTTATTCTATGGAACTGCCTTTGCCAGCGGCAACTTCTCGTTTTCAGGACCAACATCCGCACTGGCAATCAACATAAATGCACGTTCAGAAGCAAATACGACCATTACTCTTCCGTTCAATACATCGCTAACGGTTAGCGATAGCGATTTCTTATATTTCATGAATCCGGATTCCGCAGAATCCAGTGCCAAAGCAACGAAGCGATTGTTCAAGGGGCTTACTATGAATATGGATCTCGCCCTTACACCCGATGCGGTGATAAATTTAGAGAACAACATAGGATCTCTTACCGGAACTGGAAACGGTAATATTTCATTGCGTTTATCGAATCTAGGCGACCTAGAGATGTTTGGTGATTATCATATAGCAAACGGTAAGTTTCATTTTACGGCACAGGATTTTTTTAACAAATACTTCGATCTGAAGCAAGGAGGAACTATTCGCTGGGCGGGGAACCCGGCAGAGGCGATCGTCAACATAAGTGCAAGCTATCAGCAACGAACTTCGATTGCTCCTCTTTACAATGCCGCTGGAAGGGCGGAAAATAACGACCGCATCTTAGCTCAGGCCGATATGTTACTAAAAGGTAGCTTATCACAACCGGACGTATCATTCGAATTAAATTTCCCGCAAGATCCTTATGTGAAAGACGAGCTTCAGGGCTACCTAAGTGATATCAACAATGTAAATCAACAGGCTATTAGTTTAATTGTTCGTCGAAGTTTCACTCCCGCTTCAACGCAAGAATTTGGGCGGGAAGTGAACAACACTTTGCTTTCCGCCGGTACCGAAATCGCTTTTAATCAACTAAACAGCGTCATCTCCCAATCACTAAACATGAATTTCCTAGATTTAAATATTCGTTCGTTTAACGATGCATCCGCATCGCTACGTTTCTTTGATGATCGTCTAATTTTTACAGGGGGAGTAACAGATCGGAGTAAAAATCAGGTAAATGATCTCACTCTTTTTTCCGATCAAATCGCGACGGATGCAGAGCTGACCTTTCGCCTTCGAGATGATGGGAATCTAGTATTGCGCGCTTATAATAGATTAAACACAAGAAACTTTCTATTCACCCCATATAGCGATTATATCAGCGCAGTGGGGCTCGTTTACAGGCAAGAATTCAATTCCTTATCTGATTTTTGGAGAAATCTTTGGATTTGGAATGAAAAGAAAAAAATAGAGGAAAAACTAAAAGAAACGGAGACTGTAAGACCGGTTGATCCGAACGATACATTAAAAACAAGCCCCTCAGGGATAAACGAACGAATCGCGCCGTTGCCCTAAACAACCATTTCTAAAGAAGTGATCTGACCAGATACACCCATTCCTCTTTAAGTTCTCCGTGAAACTCGTCTGATTTTGATTGCCTATACCAGTATCGTGCGTTCCAAAGGTCGCCTTCGGCACGGTGCAAGTACGCGTGTACGCGCGATGACACATCATCTTGTAAATGGTCTATTAAATCGTGTGCCGCATGCCAATCTCCTTTTGCATCATACCATAACGCTTTTAGGGCTATACTCAAGCCCTCGGGTGGGTGTTGATCCTTTTCGACAGATTGTAGAAAGTCCTCGTAATGCATTTTCTGTATCATTTTTTTTAAAACGTCTCGTTGGAAAACTTCAAAAGGGCAATGATTCATATATTGCCCTTTTTTGATTATTTAAATTTACTAGCTAAAGCAGCTAACTTCGTTGCCATATCTGTTTCCCCATTCTTTTTCAAGCGCCCAGATTTTTCTGTAGGACGTTTTTCCTGAGTCTTCATGGATAGACTGATTCTATTCCTACGTTCATCGACCTCGGTAACAGTAACCATTACTTTCTGTTGTACCTTAACCACCTCATTTGGATCTGCTACAAACCGGTTGGCTAACTGACTCAAGTGAACCAGTCCATCTTGGTGCACACCGATATCAACAAATGCACCGAAATTCGTGATGTTGGTTACAATTCCTGGTAACTTCATTCCTACTCGGAGATCGGCTACGCTATTTACCCCGTCAGTAAAAGAAAACTCTTCAAATTGATCGCGAGGATCGCGTCCCGGCTTAGATAACTCAGAAACGATATCAGTCAAAGTTGGTAAACCAACCTCATCGGTGACGTAACTCTTCAAATCAATGCGTTCGCGTAGCTTTTCATCAACAAGTAGATCGCCAACTTTCGCATTTAAATCATTCGCCATTTTCTCGACCAAAGAATAACGTTCCGGATGAACAGCAGAGGCATCTAAAGGGTGTTCTCCACCACGTATACGCAAGAAACCTGCAGCCTGCTCAAACGCTTTCTCGCCTAGCCGCGGGACCTTCTTTAATTCCTTTCGCGTACGAAAGGGGCCATTCGCAGTCCTATAGTTAACTATTTGTTGCGCCAACGAGGGGCCAAGACCTGAAATATAAGCCAAAATTTGTTTTGATGCAGTATTGAGCTCTACGCCGACAGCATTCACACAAGAAACTACAGTATCATCAAGGGCTGTTTGTAGTTTATTTTGATCCACGTCATGTTGGTACTGCCCTACCCCAATTGATTTAGGATCTATTTTTACAAGCTCTGCAAGTGGATCCATAAGACGTCTGCCAATTGAAATTGCTCCGCGAACTGTAACATCATAGTCCGGAAATTCTTCACGAGCGACCTCTGAAGCCGAATATATGGAAGCCCCCGACTCGTTGACCATTACTACTGTAACATCGAGCCCCAGCTTCCGTACAAACTCTTCAGTTTCACGTCCTGCTGTACCGTTACCGATCGCTATCGCTTCAACATTATATTTTTCAACCAAATGTCTCACCGTTTTCGCCGCTTGGTCTGCATTCCCTGCACCCGTATGTGGAAAAATAGCAGTATTCTCTAATAATATCCCTTGTGCATCCAGTACAACCGTTTTACATCCCGTGCGGAACCCCGGATCAATTGCTAATAAGCGCTTTTGTCCTAAAGGCGCTCCCAAGAGAAGCTGACGTACATTATCTGCAAAAACTTTTATAGCTTCCTGATCAGCGCGTTGACGGGTAAAAACACGTATTTCAGTTTCCATAGAGGGTTTCAGTAGTCTTTTATAACCATCATGAAGAGCCAATCTAACCTGATTTGCCGTCTCGGTGCTACCTTTAATATATTGGCGTTCGAGGGTCGGTATGACAAACTGTTCCTCCACGGTGAGATCTAGATAAAGAAGCTCCTCTTTCTCTCCCCGCCGCATCGCGAGAACACGATGTGACGGCGCATCGTTCAGCGTTTCGGTCCAGTCAAAATAATCCGCATACTTAAGCGCCTGATCTTCTTTACCTGGAATTACCTTTGTGACAAACCGGCCTTTTTCCAAAAATATTTTTCGGGTATTCGCCCTCACTTGTGCGTCCTCCGATATTTGCTCGGCAATTATATCTCGTGCTCCTGCAAAGGCATCTTCAATCGTGTTCACACCTTTATCAATATCAAGAAAACGCTGGGCTGCCTCCGCAATATCAATTGATTTTTGTTCTAAAAAGATTTCTGCCAACGGTTGAAGTCCTTTTTCTCGAGCCATCGAAGCTCTAGTTTTACGTTTAGGCTTATAAGGTAGGTAGATATCCTCTAAAAGAGCCATCGTTTCCGCTCCAAGTATTTGCTCCTGAAGTTCTGGCGTCATTTTACCTTGATCTGTCACAGACTTTAATACCGCCTCTTTGCGCTTCTCAAGGTCTCTTAATTGCTGTACCCTGTCCCTTATATTCGTAATTTGAACTTCGTCCAAACTACCGGTCATCTCTTTCCGATAACGAGAGATAAATGGAATTGTTGCGCCTTCATCAAGTAATTCAATTGTCGTTTTCACTTGCCGACTACTTACTCCTAATTCCTGCGAAATGACTATTTCGTATGCCATAAAAAATAATGAATATGAAAAAAGAAAGCTGTTGGCCTCAACGACCAACAGCCTTTTATTTTTATAATTTAAACTATTTAAACCTTCTTAGTGGGATCTTCTGCTGGTGAATTTTCTGTTGATGAATCCTCCGACGGTTTACTGTCGGCATCTGGGTGATCTGCAGCAAAATGGTCATTATACCCATACGAATAATGCTCTCCGTTAGTTGAAGGTTGCTGTCCTGGATTGTGTGTCAATGTGTTTTCAGGTGTTGTAAACTGAGGGAAAGCTTTCTTTTCGTCTTCGGATTCTGTGGTTTCAATCTCATTCGATTCCGCATCACTCACCGTGCTAACCTCCGCCGTTTTCGGCACCTCTTTAGCCTCTTCAACCGTTACATCTAAATCTTTTTCAAAGTTATTGATTTGATCCGAAATTTCCTTTTTGATACCTTCAGAAGCATCTTTGAATTCTCTGATACCACGTCCCAATCCACGTGCCAATTCCGGCAATTTCTTACCTCCAAAAAGTAACAAGATAACGACAACTATAAGCATCATCTCTTGCGTCCCTATATTCAAAAAACCTAATATCATCTCTTTTCTACTTTATTTATCATTTCGATGTGACTAAGGTAAGTCTAAATTTACTTTACGTCAAAATTTTTGTTGTAATTATTTAGCAACAAATTAATAATTACCTTGTTTAAATTGCGTCGCACTCAACATAACGGTAATACAGTTTATTGTTTAAAGAGCCGGACGAATCGCTATATTTGCCACTTTATTATGTTACAAAATTACTACAAAGAAAATAAACGCTTTTACCTAAGCACCGTCGCCCTGGCCGGACCGGTCATCATATCGCAGCTGGGGCAAACACTTGTGCAGACAGCGGACACTATAATTGTTGGAAAATTTGTCGGGACAATACCCTTAGCAGCTGTTTCCCTAGTTCACTCGGTATTTATAGTAGTGATGGTGATTGGACTAGGCATTTCGTATGGCCTTACTCCTTTAATTGCAAAGGAAAATGGAAAGGGTGACAAACGAAGCTGCGGCAAGTTACTCTCCAACAGTTTGTGGTTAAACATCGTCACGGCATTCATCCTGTTCGCTCTAGTAAATTTTGGTTCAATGTATGCGATGGAACATTTAGACCAAGACCCACGTGTGGTTGAAACAGCCAAGCCGTATCTATTAGTTTTGATGATATCGATCATGCCGTTGATGATTTTTAACACCTTCAAACAATTTGCAGAAGGATTGGGATTTACTAGGCAGGCGATGAATATAACCATATGGGGAAACGTTTTAAACATCATCTTAGCTATCCTTTTCGTGAAAGGCTTTTGGATTATAGAACCTATGGGAATTGTAGGTGTGGGCTATGCGACATTAATTGATCGGATTTTGATGATGTTGGTCATGTCGGCATATGTACTACGCTCCAAAAACTTTAAAGATTACACGAAAGAGTTCAAATGGTTGCACGTCAGTCGCGAACGAATATCGAGTATCTTTAAAATAGGGGCTCCTGTCGCCATGCAATACGTATTTGAAATTGGAGCCTTTGCCGTTGCAGCAATTATGGCAGGACAAATTGGAGCATTGGAGCAGGCTAGCCATCAGGTAGCGATCACGTTAGCGTCTATGAGCTACATGATGGCAACCGGTATTGCTTCGGCTGCAACCATTAAAACCGGCCACAGTTTCGGCAA
>NZ_JABMCQ010000300.1 GCF_013179575.1 Sphingobacterium shayense
TATCATTTTGGCCCAAGCAAGCCTGCCACATTAAAAGAAATATAATCAATAATCTATTTTTTGTCATTATTTTAAATTTAGCCTTTAATCAGCATTCCACCCCCTAAATTGGACGTTAATTTCGGAAAAATACCATATATTTGATAAAAGTCAATAATAAAAGATTAACGGTTCAGTATTGTGAAAAAACGTATCGCTATATTCGCTTCAGGTTCTGGTTCTAATGCTCAAAAAATTATGGAGCATTTCAAATATTCTAATCTAGCCGAAGTCTCGCTGGTGCTGAGTAATAATCCCGACGCCTATGTTATACAGCGTGCCGATAATTTTGAGATCCCATCTCATGTATTTGATCGACGAGCGTTCTATGAATCAGAGGAAATTATTGAACTTCTTAGACGTCTTGAAATCGATATAATAGTATTGGCGGGCTTCTTACTGCTAGTCCCCGAAAACCTGTTGAAGGCTTATCCAAATAAGATCATCAACATTCACCCTGCGCTGCTTCCCAAGTTTGGTGGCAAAGGAATGTACGGAGATAAAGTACACCAAGCAGTTCTGCAAGCGGGCGAAGAGGAACATGGCATTACTATCCATTTCGTTAATGAACGTTTCGATGAGGGCGAGGTAATTCATCAGGCAAAGTTTAAAATTGAATCAGACGACACCCTTGAAACGATCAAATTCAAAGGACAACAACTTGAACATCAGTATTTTCCAAAAGTAATTGAAAACCTTTTGAAAAAATATAACTAGACATACTCTCGGCGCTGCATTTACACTTGAGTTAGCCGAAATTTCACCCCTTCCTATCTTTAGATTGAATGGGCGTACATCTATTGGAGAATAGCAACTTACCCCTCTATTTATTGGTAGATGATACCTGTCAGACGTAAAAATTGAAAAAGTCGAGATATATTTGGATCTATATTTGTATCTTTGCGGCTCCAAAACTATGACGATGAATCATCCTGTTAAGATTAAAAATGCCTTGGTTTCAGTCTATTATAAAGACAACCTAGCCCCCCTAATTCAGCTGTTAAACGGATACGGCGTGACTTTCTACTCTACAGGCGGTACGGAAGCCTTCATTCGTGAGCAAGGAATAAATGTTATTCCTGTAGAAGATTTAACAAGCTATCCTTCAATTCTTGGAGGACGCGTAAAAACGTTACACCCAAAAGTCTTCGGCGGCATTCTCGCACGTCGACCTCTAGAAAGTGACCAGCAACAATTGGAACAATATGAAATCCCAGAAATTGACTTGGTAATAGTTGATTTATATCCTTTTGAAGAGACGGTCGCTTCAGGTGCTACAGAACAGGACATCATCGAAAAAATTGATATCGGCGGTATTTCATTAATTCGGGCGGCAGCTAAAAACTTTAATGATGTTGTAATACTTTCTTCTAAAAATGATTACAGCAAACTTGAAGAAATCCTTGCCACCCAAAACGGACAAACAACCTTAGAACAACGTCGTGAATTTGCCAAGCGGGCATTTAACACGTCGTCACATTACGACACCGCTATATTCAACCATTTCAATCAAGACACATCTATTCCGGTTTTTAAACAATCGATTCAACAATCACAAACACTTCGGTACGGAGAAAATCCACATCAAAAAGGCGTATTCTTTGGTGACTTAGACGCCATTTTCGATAAACTTAATGGCAAAGAACTTTCCTACAACAACCTTGTTGATGTAGACGCTGCTGTTGCAATTATTGACGAGTTCACTATTCCAACGTTCGCAATCCTTAAACATACCAACGCATGTGGGGTTGCTTCGCGGTCGACAGTAAAACAGGCGTGGATTGATGCTTTAGCGTGTGATCCAGTCTCTGCTTTCGGCGGAGTATTGATAACTAATGGTGAAATAGATGAAGACACAGCTACAGACATTAACAACTTATTCTTTGAAGT
>NZ_JABMCQ010000301.1 GCF_013179575.1 Sphingobacterium shayense
GTAATACTTTACGCAACATATATCGGCGGGGTCTGCAAGAAGAACTTTCAGTAATCGCCATCAATGACACGACCGATACAACTACCCTTGCCCATTTATTAAAATACGATTCCGTCCATGGTCCATTCGAACTCGAGGTTAGCGCTGACGAGAATCATCTCTTTATTCAAGGAAAGGCTATCAAGGTATTTCGAATCCTCGACCCACTCGCACTCCCATGGAGAGATTTAGCGATAGATGTCGTGGTGGAATCTACCGGTCATTTTACAAGTTCCGAAAAAGCATCTCGCCATATTCAAGCTGGAGCGCGACAAACTATTATCTCCGCACCCTCTCCCGACAAAGACGTTCCGACAGTAGTACTTGGTATAAACGACGACACATTTGATTGGAGTCAGCCGCTCTTTTCCAATGCTTCCTGTACAACAAACAATGTGGCTCCGTTAGTTAAAATTCTTGACGAAAATTGGGGGATCAAAGACGGGTATATCACTACCGTGCATTCTATGACAGGAGATCAAAATCTCCATGATGCCCCACACCGCGACCTACGCCGGGCACGCGCAGCGTCTTCATCAATTATCCCAACAACAACTGGAGCCGCAAAAGCAATCACCAATGTTTTCCCTCATCTTGAAGGGAAACTCGGCGGCGCCGGAATCCGTGTACCCGTACTAAATGGATCGCTTACCGACTTCACATGCATCCTTGAAAACCAAACAAGCGTAGAGCAAATTAATCAGAAATTCAAAGAGGCATCCGATAGCTCATTAAAGAATATATTGCAATATACCGAAGATCCCATCGTCTCTGTAGATATTATCAACAGCCCTTATTCCTGCGTATTTGATGCACAGTTAACCTCAATTGTTGGCGGCCTTGTTAAGGTGGTTGGTTGGTATGACAATGAGTTTGGCTACTCAAATCGAATGGTTGATTTATTAGAAAATATAAACAAAAAAAATCGGTAATGATTCGATTTATATCCGCGGAGCAGACATTACCTCTCCGCAGTTTGGTACTACGAGATTCACTGCCCTACAAGGAGTGTACTTTTGATCAAGACAATGATCAATCAACATTTCATCTGGGGCTTTTTATTGAAAGTCAAGAATTAATTTGCATACTTACCTGTCAAAAAGAGAACCACGGAAAGCTACCTCACGACGCATACCGCCTGCGTGGTATGGCGACTCATCCTAATTACCATAGAAAAGGCTATGCAAGTCAGTTGTTGAAAGCTGCAGAAAACCATCTCAAAATGCAACTGAATATCGAATATCTATGGTTCAATGCCCGTGAGATTGCCTTCCCCTTTTACCTGGATCAAGGTTTTGAATTCATGTCCGATATGTTTGAAATCCCTGGAGTAGGTCCACACAAAGAAATGTTTAAAATGCTTTAAACATATTTCGTTCCGCTTGGGGTGACAACTATGCGTTCGAGATGTAGAAAATTATATTAGCCTTCTAAAGCTCTCCCTCTACCCCCATTCCAAAAAGGGCAAAATCATATTTTACAGGGTCCATTGGATCGAATTGTTTTAGGTTATCTGTTAACTCAACTGCCATCTTCCAGCTAACTTTATCCAACGTTATTAAACCAAATTTACGAGCAACACGTTCTACGTGCACATCGCAAGGACAAACTAAATCTTTTGCTGAGATACGATTCCATAAGCCAAAATCCACGCCGTTATCATCTTTTCGCACCATCCATCGTAAGTACATATTTAACCGTTTACAACTTGATTTCCGGTGCGGCGAACTAACATGCTTCATCGTACGTATTGGGAAATCTGTCAAGGAAAAAAAATAATTTTTAAATTCATCAAGACTCTTTTCCATAGAGAAAACACTTGAAGAAGATTGATCTAATAGAAACGCAT
>NZ_JABMCQ010000302.1 GCF_013179575.1 Sphingobacterium shayense
TCTAAAATTTTATTGCCATTTACTATAATGATGGCAATTTCTGTAATTCGGCTCCCGCCAGCATAATTCCCGGTCGTTTCTATATCGACAATTGCAAATTTCTTTTGTTTATTCACACTACAATTATACTAATTTAATTAGTGTTATCATAGAGTGAGGTTTAATTTGTTGAAGCTCATTTTAAACATAACATTAGTTACGCCTTGGGTAGTGTTTAAAAGACTTTTATACCACAAAGCTCTCGTATAGCAACAGAGGCAATCGCGCCACCGAACGCTGCTGGAAGATATGACATTGTACCATAGGCGGACTTTTTGTAATTACTTCCATCTGTGTATAGCAAAGAGTCTTTATTGGGAAGTTCTGTCGAAAAAGCAACTTTGAACCCGTCACGGATGCCGTGTTTCCTTAACTTCTTTCGGATATGGTGTGCTAGTTTACAGTTATAGGATTTTGAGATATCGTCAATTTGAATCTTCGTAGGATCAACTTTTCCTCCGGCCCCCATGGAACTAACAAACTGAAGTTTTCTTTCTAATGCCAGACGTATGAAAAATAGTTTTGGAGTGATACTGTCGATAGCTTCTACACAGTAGTCTGGTGCTGACGAAAGTAATTCAGGAATCCGTTCCGGTATAACAAATTCTTCAACGACCGTCAAATCAAGTTCGGGATTAATTGCGAGTAGCCGGTCCTTCATGATTTGGACTTTAGAAACGCCATGATTTGTCGCTAACGCAGGAAGCTGTCGGTTGCGGTTTGATGGGTCGACGGTATCTCCATCGATGATAGTCATTTTTCCGACGCCTGCGCGACAAATAAACTCAGCCGCGAAGGATCCAACCCCCCCTAGGCCTAAAACCATAACATGTGAGTTTGTTAATTTTTCCAGCGCCTCTCGGCCTGTTAAGGCTTCTGTTCTAGAAAGCCAAGATAAATCCTTCATTTCAATAGCTGATATGTAAAAATATTTTTGAAATTTCGATAGAGCTGATTCTTTAATTCCGGGAGCTCCATTTTTCGAATCGCGCAAAAATAAGCATAAACATCTATTATTTTGGCAGATCTGTCGTCTGTTTCTAAGAAAATTTTATCTAGAGGTAATCCTAATATCAATTCATCTTTTTTTCCGTTTAATAGCGAAGGACCCAGGCTGATATAAAAACCTGCATTAATAATCTGCTGCGCTAATGCAATATTTTTTTCAAATCCGTGGAAAATAACCGGAACTTTTACGCCTTCTTCTTTCAGCATCTCTAGACATTCTTGGTGCGCCTTGACACAATGAACAATTAACGGTTTTTGAATGGTATTCGCGAAAGCGATCTGTTTTTTAAAAGTCTCTTGTTGAACGGGCCACTCCGTGTCGCAAAGTTTGTCCAGTCCACATTCTCCGATCGCTAGGACGTGTTCCTTTTTGCCATGTTCGTTTAAAGCGTCAATTTGTGCAGAAGTCGAGGATTCAACGTACCAAGGGTGAATCCCAAGCGAACAAGGGGAGGAAGTAAGGTAGTTTTTTGATATAATAACATTCGGAATCGAAAATTCATGTTCCGTACATTCGAAAGTATTATGTGTATGTATGTTGATATATGGAACATGCATACTCAAATATACAATTTTTGAAGTCGAAATTTGAAATTTTGAACGTAATTTTGTTGAGATTCAGTTAATTATACTTTATTGGATTAAAGTTTCGCGTTTAACACACGTAAAATCGCAGACGCTTTCAAAAGACATTCTTCATATTCCTTCTCACCATTTGCTTCTAAGGTAATGGCACCTCCAGTGTGAAACGATAAGTAACCGGTTTCTTGATTATACAGGATTGATCGAATCACAACGTTGAAGTCAAAATCGTTGTTGGGATCAAAATAGCCT
>NZ_JABMCQ010000303.1 GCF_013179575.1 Sphingobacterium shayense
ATACCATTTTTATTTAACTCTATGAAATAAAATTAATCTATCCATAAATGCTCAATACTTCAGATGCAACTTGTTATTTGAAACCTTTTGGGAGAGGGGCCGAACATAACTATTTGGAAGTTAGGGAAAAGCTACGTATATTTGTGCCCTGAAAATGTAACCAAGCTATTTTTGATCGAATCGGCGTGTTTAATAATACTCCGAAACCGTGGATAGGTAGCATTAAGGGAGTGAATGATAAGAAAAAAAATTTTAAGTTGTAGTATAGTACTTTCGGTGTTATTGCTAGGTAATCTGTACTCACAGTCTAATACCTATTCCAAAAAAGATCCTATAAAAAAGGTCGTTTTGGAGCGAATTAAAAAAGAAAGAAGGGCGATAGCCTTATCCCCTGAGCGACAGAAGGTAGCTTATTATAGTTCTATACGGTTTGCGAATGTACCTGTCCCATTAAACGTACCGAATGTAGAAGCCAAGTTTGAAAAATATCTAAATAGGCTTACTTATAGAAAAGTACAATCCTACGATTTACATAAAAAAGCAGCAAAGCATTTGCCTAAAATTGCTGCAATTTTAAGATCGTATGGTATACCAGAAGATTTTAAATATATTCCGCTTATTGAGAGTAATATGAACCCTACTGTTACCTCTCATAAGGGCGCCGGTGGCTATTGGCAATTTATGCCAGCGACAGCGCGGCTTTACGGATTGAAAGTAAGCGAAAAAGTCGATGAGAGACGTGATTTAACTAAATCAACAGATGCAGCCGCCCGTTACATCAAGAGTTTATATAAAGAGTTCGGAGACTGGACGTTGGTTGCTGCAGCTTATAATGTCGGTATAGGAAATCTCAAAGCTTCGATTCGCAGACAAGGGACAAAAAATTATTATAAATTGAAATTAAACCAAGAGACAGGATCTTATATTTATAAACTGGTCTCAGTTAAACAAGTGATTGAGAACCCGAATAAACATGGTTTTAAACGTTTTGCTGAGAATAGAGACAAGTATCAATATATCAACGAAAGTAATCTACTTTAATTGCTGTTTAACACCGTTCGAGGCGAGAATGGTTGCAAAAATAATTTAGCATTAATCATAACCATTAGACGACACTGTTTCAGAAAGTGTGTAATTTATATAACTGCGGCGTGTATTAAGCTCCGCAGTTTTTATTTGCTTAAATTTATAACATTGTGATTTACCCAGGGTTAATTCTAAATGACTAGGTTTTTTTACCGAGGTTTGCGAGTGTTTGAGGCCCTCAGGGTCGGCTTGGAGGTTGTTCGCATGTTGCTGCCTTCCAGGTGCTTTAACGTGAGTTAGATAGCCTTTATGATAAACACGAGCGGCCCGAATAAATTGACGCTCGAAATAGACATATTACGACAAGGTTTCTCCGCGATCAAAGAGGCTCGAAGATTTAGGTTCCTAGGATCGAGGAGGGAGTTCAAGCCAATTATAGTTCCTAGTATTAGAGTATTATCGATGAGGTAGTGATGTAATATTTTTATTAGTCTTTATGTAGCTCTATGTCATTGAGAAAGTCACGTATAGATCCGTATATATTGGAGGATAATGTGGTTGCTAATAAAAAAACGCATCTTTCCGATGCGTTTTTTTCAACTTTCTTTCTTCAACTATTCACGCCAGCCACCACCAAGCGCGCGATAAAGGGTGACATAAGCATCTAGTTGTTTTTGCCTAATGTTAACTAGGGCAAGTTCGCTTGTAAGGGCATTACTTTGTGCGGTAATAACTTCCAGGTAAGTTGCATAACCCGCTTTAAATAATAAGGATGCATTTTTGACTGCTAAATCTGCATTGTCGACTCTTTCTCGTGCTAGTTTAAGTTGTTCTTTTTGCTTTTCTA
>NZ_JABMCQ010000304.1 GCF_013179575.1 Sphingobacterium shayense
GGAGAAACAGCATAAAGGGAGGTGTACACTTAGCAATACCACTATTCGTAAAAGAATGTCATACATAATTCACGGATAATTGTATGAGATTTTATATTTGAATAAAGAGGCAAAAGAGCTTCTTTATTCAAATATATTCGAAAGGACTGGATCGAACGTGGCTACCGGCCAAAGTCGTCTTGTACGCGCACGATATCTGTTTCATCTGACGGATTGCTATCGTCGGTGTGCTGCCATATTTCAGCAACAACTCCAAAGGATTCTAATCCAATCAACCGGTGTCTTTCGCCTTGAGGAAGTCGAATGAAATCTCCCTCGTTAAGCGTCTTTAATTCATTTTCATCATCCGTCGCACTCGTTACGACTCCCACCGTCCCTTTTGTAACTCTCCAAATTTCAGCGCGGCGGTGATGATACTGCCACGACAGTCGTTTGTTTGGTGCTACAATAAGAATTTTCGGGCTAAGTTTTCCTGATATTTTCAATCCCTGAACATCAAGTCCATCAAAAAATTGATCAGCAAATTTTTGCGCTTGATCCTCATGGATGACAAAGAATCCACCCCAAGGTCTACTTTGGTCGATATTATCTATTTGAAAGCCTTGTTCGGTTAATTGTTCTTCGATTTCTTTAAACAATTCACTTTTATCGATATGTGTTGTCATGAGTCTAAATTTTTGCAGTGAAGTTAATGGTTTTCTTTTTTATTTGCCAATAAAAGCTTTCTAAAACAATCGTTGTGGACGACTTTGGGTTTTCAACATCTCCGAATTGTACTGAAAGGCAATCGAGATATTATTATCTTTGTCTCTTATCATTTGTAAAAGAAGGACAGTCATGACATTACCAAAAGTTGACGAACAGAATGAAGCATTTATGCAGGCGGTCGCATTCGTCAATCAGACGAATCAACATTTATTTCTTACCGGCAAAGCGGGTACTGGGAAAACAACTTTTTTAAAATATATTCGCGATAACTCGTATAAGAAAATGGCTATCACAGCGCCTACTGGTGTTGCGGCGATGAATGCTGGAGGTACGACTCTTCATGCCCTTTTTTGGTTGCCATTTGGAGTTTTTATTGAAGACTATCCTTTAAAATGGGACGAGCAGGACAATCATATTTATAATAAAAGCCGTTTGTTCTCCACGATAAAGCTGACTAAGCAGCGACGTGCGATATTGCAGGAACTCGAGCTTTTGGTAATCGACGAGGTGTCGATGGTGCGAGCGGATACGCTGGATGCCATCGATATTATTTTGAAATCTGTTAGACGAGATATGCGTCCCTTTGGTGGTGTGCAAATGTTATTTATAGGTGATTTATATCAGTTGCCGCCGGTAGTACGCGATCACGAATGGCATGTGCTCCGTGATCACTATAGTAGTCCTTTCTTCTTCAATTCGAAGGTGTTACGCGAAAGCCCTCCGGTATTATTAGAACTTAATAAAATCTATCGCCAAAATGATGGTAAATTCATAGCGTTGTTGAATAATATACGTAATAACCAATGTACCCCCGAGGATTTAGAAAAATTAAATTCTCATTATCGGCATGATTTCGTGCCTAAAGAAGGGGAGCAGTATATAACACTTAGTTCTCATAACAAACTTGCGGATACAATTAATCAGGAACAACTTCATCAGTTAGCGGGAAAATTGCACAACGTAAAGGCGGTGGTGCAAGATGAATTTCAACAATCCTCGTTTCCGGCGGATGAAACATTGCCGTTGAAAATTGGTGCGCAGGTAATGTTTATAAAAAATGATACCGGAGATGACCGGAAGTTCTTTAATGGAAAAATTGGGATTATAAAAGAATTGAATCTCGACCGCGATCAAATCGTGGTAGGTTTTACCGATG
>NZ_JABMCQ010000305.1 GCF_013179575.1 Sphingobacterium shayense
TTTCTCGTATTTCTCATTTAATTTTGAGAGATAGTCTAAGCGGATCGCAGATTCGTAATCACGTCCTCTTTTTTGAATGTTATTAACAAGGGTTGGGACAGAAGCACGTAAATAAATTAACAAATCCGGCGGTTTGATATAGTGAACGATACTTTGAAAAATATTGCTGTAGTTTTCGAAGTCACGTGCACTCATCAGGCCCATATCATAAAGGTTTTCGGCAAAAATATACGCATCCTCATAAATTGTACGATCCTGGATCATATTGATGCCACTTTTTTGAAGTTCAACGATATGTCTAAAACGACTGTTCAAAAAAAATATCTGTAAGTTAAAAGCCCATCGCTTCATGTCACTGTAAAAATCTTCCAGATATGGGTTGTTCTCCACAGCTTCGAACTGTGGTTCAAAATTTAAGTGACGAGCTAATTTTTCAGTTAGTGTGGTTTTCCCAGCGCCGATATTTCCTACAATTGCTATATGCATGTTCAAAATATTAATATAATTTCTTTATACCTATAATTTCGCGCACTTCGGTGATGGTTTTTCGCGCACTTTCACTTGCCTTTTCAGCCCCAAGACGGATTACTTTTTTAATGTATTCTTCATCATTCGATATTTCCTCAATGCGGGATCTCACAGGATCAGTTGCTATAATCATGTCTTCCGCCAGCTGCTTTTTTAGGTCTCCGTATCGAATTTCACAATTATTATACAATTGATTAAAATGGGCCAGTGTGTCGGCTGAAGACACGACTTTCATTAAGTCGAACAGGTTTTGAATTGCTTCGGGCTTAGGTTGATTCACTTCTGTCGGGCCAGAATCGGATACCGCTCGCATCACTTTTTTACGGATAATTTCCGGGGAATCACTTAAATAGACACAGCTTGCCTCGCCATTGGATTTGCCCATTTTGCCATTTCCGTCTAATCCTGGGATCTTCACTAGTTTATCACTATAACTAAACGCGAAAGCTTCTTTGAAATAGTCGACATTATATAGTCTATTAAATCGGTTGCCGAATGTTCTGGTCATCTCTAAATGTTGCTCCTGGTCTTTGCCGACAGGTACCTTAGTGCCGTGATGGATAAGGATATCGCACGCCATCAATACCGGGTAAGTAAGGAGTCCACTATTAACATTATCAGGATTCGCACGTACTTTATCTTTAAATGCTGTGGCCCGTTCCAGCTCCCCAAGATACGCATTCATATTCATGTAAAGATATAGTTCCGCTACTTCGGGCACATCAGATTGCACATATATTGTTGATTGTTCAGGATCGATACCAGCGGCTAAATATTCGACGACAACTTCCCGAACGGTTCTGTTTAAATCGCTTGGGGTAGGGTGCGTGGTTAAAGAATGGAGATCTGCAATGAAAAAGAAGCAGTTGTATTCGTTTTGCATTTTCACGAAGTTGCTCAACGCCCCATAATAATTTCCTAAGTGTAATTTTCCGGTACTTCTGATACCGCTTACAACAGTTTCTTTCATGTTGCGAATTTAAGGATTAATTGGTAATTAACCACAGGTGGCTTATATTTGTTTTATAATTTAGTTCCTCGATAATGAAGTATCTATTGCTATTAACCCTGCTTTTCTCCATTTATTCTTCGGTGGCTATCGGTCAAATGGCAACATTTGAATTTGAGGATCTTGTGTGCTCCTACAAAGGGACCTATAATTCGAAAGTACACAGTAAACGGCAATTAGAAGATACATATAGGTTAGTCCAAGATAATTTTTATTTTTCCGATGAGGGGAATT
>NZ_JABMCQ010000306.1 GCF_013179575.1 Sphingobacterium shayense
CCGTTTAATTTATAGCTAACCGGATGTATATTCACTTTCCCCTTTAGATTTTCCTTTATAGCATCACCATATACAAGCCCAAATGGATTTTTTGATTTGTCCTGTGCTTCGGCGATGAGTCCCGTTGCCATAAACATGGCTACGATGATGTACTTTATCTGTTTCATTTATTGTGATTTTATGTTTCCTACTTATTATTATTTTGTAAAACCAAGTTTTGCAAGCCATTCGGTAAGCTGTACCGTCACTTGTTTTTCTTTTTCACCTGCTATCACAAAGCGTATTCCATCCCGTTCTACACCGGCTTTAGTTGTAAATCCTTCCAATATTTTGCTCTTGGAGCAAAGTTGTTTTATGATGTCAAAGCTGCTCCCAATGCCATATCCGGCATTTGTATTAAAAGGGATGACCGTCTTTCCTGCCAGATTATACTGTTTTAGGAAGCTTTTCATTGGCGGTGGGAGCTGCATCCCCCAGGTTGGAAAACCCACAAAGACGATGTCGTATTTTTCCATGCTGTCTATTTTCGTTTTCAGTGGTGGCAGATAGCCTGTTCTATTTTCTTCGGCAACCTGGTCGACGGTGGTTTGATAATGTGCAGGATAGGGCTTTTCGAGTTCAAGACCAACCAGATCACCGCCTACCTGCCGATGGATGATCTCAGCTACCGCTTGTGTGTTTTTTGTCCGAGACAGGTAAACGATCAAAACTTTCTGATCCTTTAGGGAGTCAGTACCTGTTATCGGGGTATCTTTGTCTCCCAATGTTGCTTCCTCTGCTCCCGAACAGGACGTTAAAGCGAACAGCAGGCAGAGTAGCAGGCAATATAAAGATCTAGTTTTCATTCGTATCGTTTTGATTTATACAAAGTTCCCTAAATCAGCTCTCTTTTTTAGTAGACGGATTACGGATAGTACTACCATTATTACTTATCCAGCCCTTTTTGCTTTAACCATTTGGACAATTCATCGGCAACTTGCAAATTGTTGAGGTCCGAAAAAGGAAAATGGGTATTTCCCATGATTCCAGCTTCGGGGAGATGGATGACCGTTGCATCTCCGCCATGTTTATTGATTGTTGCGGCCCATAGTCTGGCCATTTCAAGTCCCGAACGCCAGTGGTCTTTGTTCCATACATTGGTCGGTTCTTTGGCAATATTATCACCATAGTAGATGACAATGGGGATCTGGGTCAGCTTTTTAAAATCCGATAGGGGGATGGTACTTCCTTTGAGTTCACCAAACAGTCCCGACGATTTTATGGAGGCCGGAAGTTCACCCTCCGGAAATACAAATCCACTGTACGGTTCGTATGCAACGACCGCCCTAACTTTATCGTTTTTGATCGCGGTCTGCCAGCCAGGTCCACCGCCTTGGGAGTGGGTGACCAAGATTCCGGCACCAATCTTATCAAATAAACTGGATACCGCTGCGGTAATCACGGTTGCATCGAAAGCACCCGTATTGGGTGTCATCTGTCTATAAAACTGTTCTAATGCTATACTATCTTTTGGAAACTGAACATTCGGGAAATAGTTGGGGTAATTGCCCATACGAAATTGTGTAAACCAGAACTGCTCATCTGCCGTGGGCTTGATCGTTGCTTCCACCATACTTTTTCCAGCTTCGCCACGTCGAGGTTGATCGAGCAGATACACTGAGAATTTCCGACGGAGGAAAATGTTCTGAAAGCCTTCTCTACCATCTGCTGTTGTCTCCCATGTTTTTT
>NZ_JABMCQ010000307.1 GCF_013179575.1 Sphingobacterium shayense
TGGGGTTTTTAAGCATACTGCGAATGATAAACATCATCCTTTGTTTAGGGGATTTGACGATGAATTTTATATACCACATAGCCGCCACACAACGATGCTAGCTCACGATCTTAGCAATGATGAGCTAGCGGTGCTATCTGAGTCTGAGGAGGCTGGACTCGCGATTTTGTCTTCGCGAGGTGGACGTGAATTCTACCTGACAGGACATTCTGAATATGCGCCGTTTACATTGCATGAAGAATATACTCGAGATATTGAGAAAGGAAATGATATCGCACTTCCAGAAAACTATTACATCGATAACAATCCGAATAATCCTCCGCGTGTTACTTGGACAAGTCACGCAAATTTGCTGTTTAACAATTGGTTAAATTATTACGTGTATCAAGAGACTCCGTTTGATTTAAAGAATGTTAAACACTTGGGTGAAATTAAGAATCAAAACTAGTTGTGAATTTAGTTATAATATTATTTACTGTCTTGTAATTCGGCAAGTGCCATTTTGATGAAACTTAATCCTTTTTTTGTGTACGGAAGCTGAAGCGCAAACTGATGTCCCGTATGATCCATCTTTAACAAGCTCCTTTTGAGGATATTTATGATTTTTTCTTCATACTTAGGGTAAAAATCTTCATATTGAAACTCGAGAAAGACCAAGCATAAAGCATTCTCCATAGTTTGTACGTCTGGATTGCCCTTTATTTTCTTCTTTAGAATTATTTGTTCTACTTGATCGATGGTAGACTCTGGAAAGCCGACATCTTTTAATATTGTACGCGTGAGATTGGCATGATGGATTGCTAATTGTTTACGCCAATTGAGATAACCATTTTTATCCATAGGAAACGAGCTGCGTGATATTTCCCAACGGCCGATATGTTGCGACTTTGACGCTAGCTGCAATGCTATGCTAGGGTTAGGCGCTAGCTTATATATCCAGTCGTAAAGTTTGTCAGCGAGGAACAACTCTTGAGCGTGTGTTCCGTCTTGCCAAGTAAACGTGTTAGGGTCATTTCTGTTGTAATCGTCAAATCTCTTAAGTGCTTCTCGTATCTTATGTTCCATCGTGAATTCGTCATTAATTGCTCGTCTGACCTATTGTTTGTTGTGCATGGTCGGATAGATAAAGATAGTGAAATAATTGGTGATTCGATGTAGGTTTACTGGGTTTCAGAAATTCGCGTTTGGATATGTCTTGTTTTGCTAGTATCCTGCGTGCAAGATGTTTTTTAAATTTTTGTTTGAATAAATGAAATCCACTCTTGGTCTCTCAAAAGTAAAAAAGCATTTTTACGCCGCTTTTTCTTGCTCGGTATTTTCTAAATTATGTTTACCTTTGCAACATCAATTCAAGCTATGAGTGAAGCTATAAAACATGAGTGCGGTATCGCACTAGTTCGACTACTGAAACCCCTCTCTTATTATCAGGAAAAATACGGGACACCTTATTATGGGATAAACAAGTTGTATCTTCTCATGGAGAAACAGCATAATAGAGGGCAAGACGGTGCTGGTATTGCAACGATTAAATTTGATGTTAAACCGGGGAACCGCTATATCTCTCGATATCGTGCTATGGGGTCGACTGCTGTGGCCGATATTTTTGAATATGTTCAAAAGAAGTTCGCTGCGGTAAATAAAGCTTATCCGGTAGAATC
>NZ_JABMCQ010000308.1 GCF_013179575.1 Sphingobacterium shayense
GCAATATCTCCGATTGGTATTCGTCGGCGGATGGAAAGGTACGTCTTGCTATCACTAGCGATAGTGTACAAGAGAACATTTTGTATAGGAAACAAGAGAACCTTCCGTTTAGGACGGTTGCGACAACGGATTATTTGACCTCGATTCGTCCACTGGGTTTCGTAACTAATTCATTAACCAAAGTTGTAGCGCTTTCGAATCAAAATCGTGATAAACTTGCATTGGTTGAGTTTAACGTAGCTACTGGTCAAGAAGATTCACTTTTGTTTATAAATAAAGACGTTGATCTAGATGCAGATGGATATTCTGATCGAACCCAACAACCGTTATTTGCACAGTATACGAAAGATAAAACGCACAAATATTTTTTTAACAAAGAGGTTGAGCAACATTTTTTGAAACTTTCCTCTAATTTTCAAGGACAAACTATCGATATTATAGATTCTGATACTAGTTTAAATCACTGGTTAGTAAATGTTTACACAGATGTTCATGCAGGGGGGATTTATTATTATGACGTCGAACGAGACAGTGCAATGCTGCTGGTTGAAGCAAACCCAAAACTGCTAAGTAATAAACTCTCGCCGAAAGAATCTATCCAATTCCAAAGTCGTGACGGATTGACGTTGCATGGCTATTTAACCTATCCAAAAGGCGACGTTAAAGCAAATTTACCCGTGGTGGTTTTGGTACACGATGGACCAAATCGGCGGGAGAGAAGTGATTTCGATGCCGAGGTGCAGTTTTTGGCGAATCGTGGTTATTTGGTTTTTCAGTTAAATTACAGAGGGTCTTCGGGATATGGTAGAGAATTTTGGACCGCGGGTTTCAAGGAGTGGGGAGGGAAGATTCAAACAGATATTATTGACGGTGTAACTTGGTTGATCCATCAAGGTATTGTTGATAAAAAAAGAGTTGCAATAATGGGTAGTGGGTTTGGCGGTTACTCTGCGTTACATGCTGCGGCCTACAACTCATCGTTTTATAAATGCGCGATCTCTATGTCTGGGTACACAAACTTGTTTACTTATTTTAAAGAGATTCCGCCACACCTTAAGAAATATGTGTCGTTGTTCTACAATATAATTGGCGATCCAAACGAGGAATACGAAATGTTTAAAGCTATGTCTCCTGTCTTTCATGCAGATCGAGTTAAAATACCAGTCTTGTTCGCCCAAGGCGGAGGTGATCAATTTAGCTCGGTAACAGATGCAAATCAATTTGTGCAGAAACTTATGAATAACAACGTGCCTATTAAGTATATTTATAAGGAGGAAGAGGGGCGACATTTCAAAAGTGACGAAAACGTTATAAATTATTATCAAGAAGTCGAGTTATTCCTAAAGAAATACCTCTAAACATTGATGGCATATAATCAACTTAAATACCGCAAGAATTTTGGGCTGCTGATCGCTTTCGTGATATTGGTGACCATTTTATTCATCGTTGCAATGCTTGCGGCGCGCTCGATGATTATAAATCTTATTGAAACGGAATTCAACATCAAAAAAATTGAGGTTTTCGATAAATCCGTTCAACCTTTTAATGAGTTTTTTAATAGCAAGATACCAGAAATTTCATATTATCAAGGGTATCTCGATTCCGTAAAGGCCGCAGAGTATGTGGAAGGAGTTATCAGAAAGTATCCATTCGTTGA
>NZ_JABMCQ010000309.1 GCF_013179575.1 Sphingobacterium shayense
GCAACTATGTTTTGGCAGAACAGAGATCCTAGGTTTGAAGCCACATTTGCCTATAATGGAAGCATGTGGCCACTAAGTGGAAAATCCAATAGGCAACAATGGACATACGTCAACGCGTCGGGAGAAACGGCTAACCTAGGGATTTACAACAAGAAATTTTCAACCCCAGATTTATCACAGGCTGCCGTAAGTTATTCAAATAATTTGGGTGGCAGCGGTATAGATTGGATAGAGTTACGTTTTGCAGAGGTCATGTTAAATTATGCCGAATGTGCGAACGAAACAGGGGATATCGCACTGGCGAAAAATCTAGTACGGGAGATTAAACGTCGGGCGAAAGTCGAAGAAGGAAAAAGCGGGAATGATTATGGATTAGCAAGAGCAGGAAGTGTCGCCGATATGCGGGAATTGATTTTCAAGGAACGAATGGTCGAATTTGCATTCGAGAATAAGCGTAACGCTGATCTACGGCGCATGAGAAAATGGCATACACTGTCGGGAACGATCCAAACTATACGT
The DNA here is from genome assembly GCF_013179575.1 of Sphingobacterium shayense. Classification (GTDB taxonomy): domain Bacteria; phylum Bacteroidota; class Bacteroidia; order Sphingobacteriales; family Sphingobacteriaceae; genus Sphingobacterium; species Sphingobacterium shayense. Next base: position 520 of record NZ_JABMCQ010000309.1, read on the forward strand.
ATCGAACTACAGAACCCAAAAGATGACCAAAGCAACGAAAAACACTTAGAAAGCATCGATCCGAACACAAATTTGCCACGACGAGACACTCTGGATATCAATAACAAAGCGACCTATACTCATTATTTCAAGAATGTTATCTTAACGCCTAGCGGCATTTCTGGATTTGCTATTCCAGAACACCATTATTTTTACACCTTTCACAATGATTTTATGTATTCCAGTGCCCTATTACTCCCGACGATCGGATGGACGGGTGGCACTTTCGATCCTTTAGATTAATGAGATTATTGACCCTAAATATTCAAATAATGAAAAAGTATAAATGTCAATTAGCTGCTGCATTCGCAAGTGCACTATTACTATTCAGTTCCTGTGCGAAAGACGCTCCAAATATTTACGATATGTTTTCTGACGTATCGGTAACCTTTCTTAACGAAAGCATGTATAGTGTGGTGGATTATAAAGAAGTCAACGACGGAGATAGTGTACACATCAATTTCACCATTACCTCGGCAAGAGAAGATATGTTTGCTGTTTGTGTTCGTCGAGAAGGACAGGACAATCCTGTGTTACAAATAAATTTACCAGATGGTGTGGATAAAAGAACGTACACAGGCGTGTACAAAATCCAGGCAGATCGTGTTGGGGAAAGCAAATATCGCGTATACGCCATCAATAAACAGGCACAGTATATTGGCGATGGATACAATGCAGTCAAGATTAATGTAGTGCCGAACTTTACGTTTTTAACAAATCGAGAAATCTACTTACCAGACTCTGTGACCAGTGATATTCCAAGTTATTACTCTATAAAACAGGGGAAAAGTTTTAGCTATGCGAATGGGCAAAAAGTTTCAGCAGACCTAGATTTTGGAATTTACCGGACCCAAGCACCTGAAGGAGACAACAATGCGATTCTAGGGCATTGGTATCATTTGTATTCCTTAAGTGCGGATCCCTTATTTTTTGACGTATTTGATATTAGCACATGGACCAAACGAGAAACTTTATTTAGTAATCCAGCAAATGATGCAAATGCATTTCGGGACAAATTAATATCTTCATCTACGATTGAATCTACTGTCGGAAGCAAAAAAGTAGATCTAAAAGAGACAACTCGGAATTCCGGT
>NZ_JABMCQ010000031.1 GCF_013179575.1 Sphingobacterium shayense
TGGCCGAATAACCGGAATTAAAATTGTAATGCGGGTTGGGACTGACGGCAACAGCCGGTCTAACGGTAGCGATATAGTCTCTAGCATTCATAAAGTCGATTGTCGATTCTGGGCTTTGAAACGCGTAGTTAGCATCAAAGGTTATTCTGGCAGATGCCGAATTTTTACCTTTTTTTGTGGTTATTAACACGACTCCGTTGGATGCACGGGAACCATAAATAGCGGTCGATGCTGCATCTTTAAGAACCTCTATGGATTCAACATCATTTGGGTTCACTCCCGAAAATGACCGTTCAACCCCATCAACTAGCACGAGCGGATCATTGGTTTTATTAATCGATGATCCTCCTCGGATCCGAAATACAGCATCTGCGCCAGGTGAATTGTTGGATTGGTAAACCCGGGCACCGGCTATTTTACCGCGTAAACCCTCACCGACGGTGCTGATCGGAATATTTTGCAAGGCTTTTCCGTCCACTTTTGATATCGCAGTGGTTAGGGTTCGCCTGCTTTGGGTGCCATAACCAACGACTACAACTTCGTCGATGTTCGCTTCGCTAGGTTTGAGCTGGATTTTTAGGTTGCTTGCTGCGGTGCTTACTGGATAGGTAAGCGTTTGGAACCCGATATAACTGAACGTCAGGGTCACCGGCAATGTTTCTACTTCTATTTCAAACTGTCCCCCGTCGTTTGAGCTAGATTGAACCGCTGTTCCTTCTATTCCAATAGTAACTCCACTGATGGGCTGGTTCTGCTGATCGGAAATTTGTCCACCTATTTTGGTCTGGGCGAGGAGTGAGCCAGAAAAAAGTAGCAGAAAACAGCAGATTACTTGGCTGATTAACATGGTTTTCATAACAAATTGTTTATAGTGATTAGTCTATATGTACTACAATACAACAAATATAATAGAAACTTTTTAAAATCAAAATTAGATTGTAAAAAGATGAGTATCAATGGGTCGATTCTTTCCTGCAAGTTCGGGAGAGATGGTTCTTTATACGTGGTCTTAAATTGGGAGCAGTTTGTTACAAAATAATTATCGAACAAACGCTACAAAATTTTTCTTAAAACGCTCTGATTAATGTGTGCAGGAGCGTGTTGAGCGATTTTCATAGGCTTAATGTAAATTTAACTTGCATATGAAATATTGTTCGAGTACTTTTGTTACTCAATCTTAATATCCAAGAATGTTAGATGCATTAATTACATCAAAAACGAGACTTAAGTTACTGATCAAATTTTTTGTATCAGCAAGTAACACTGGATATTTACGCGGGATTGCAGAGGAATTTGATGAATCAACCAATAGCATAAGAAAAGAATTAAATCAGTTAACTGAGGCGGGCTTTTTGGAAAGAAAACAAGATCAAAAAAAAGTAGTTTATAGGGCAAATATCGCCCACCCCTTGTTTTCCCCTGTACAAAAATTGATTCATTCGTTTCTTGGTATAGATAAAGTTGTGGAGCAGGTTTTAGAACGTGCGGGGGATGTTGATCAAGTAATTTTGGTTGGTCCTTATGCAAGAGGTCTAGAATCGAGCAAGGTAGATATAGTTGTTCAGGGCGAAGATTTAGATAAAGAATATTTAATGCAACTTGCAGAGAAAACATCTAATTTAATTAACAAGGAAGTTTCAATGCATTTTGATAGAGAAGTTAACGATGCTCACATTATTGTATATAAAAGGCGATCTGACTAAAAATTTAATAATAGAGGGGAGAAGTATGTGGCATATTTATTGCGTTAAGCGCAGACAGTTTAACAATGTTAGTAGTAAGTTAAATAGTTGAACGAAATTAAATTGGTAAAATAGACTATGAAAGAGAAAGTTGCAGAAAAGAAGCCGGACTACAATCCGGGCCCCCGTGTAGGAATAACCTTTTCGACGTTTGATTTATTACATGCAGGTCACATAATGATGTTAGCCGAAGCAAAACGTCAATGCGATTACTTGATTTGCGGTTTACAAATGGATCCAACATTAGACCGTCCGGAAAAAAACCCACCGACTCAAACGGTAGTAGAACGTTATATTCAACTCCGGGGATGCGAATATGTGGATGAGATTGTACCCTACTCTACGGAGCAAGACCTAGAGGATATTTTGAAATCTTTCAAGTTGGATGTTCGAATTGTCGGCGACGAATATAAAGAAAAGAATTTCACAGGTCGTGAATATTGTGAGAAAAAAGGTATTGAACTTTATTTTAACAGTCGTGATCATCGTTTCTCAAGTTCTGGTTTAAGACGTATTGTTGCGCAGAAAGAGGCGGAGAAAAACGGAAAGAAATAATTACCCGAAAAAATTGCATGCAGAATAATACGTTATCGGATAAGTATAAAATCGCTGTTATTGGGCAGGGATATGTTGGTTTGCCTTTAGCGATAGAGTTTGCGAAACACTATCCAGTGGTGGGATATGATATCGATTCCGTGCGTGTATTAGAACTGAAGCAAGGAAAAGATTCAACGAGGGAAGTGGATGAAACGATGCTCGAAGCCGTGTTAGTTCAAAAGAATCCACATCGTATCAATCAAAGTGTCTTACCATTGACGGATTTACGCAACGAAAACGTGTCGGCTGAAGTAGTGATAGACGAACGAGGGCTTTATTTAACGACAGTAATCGAAGATATTCGTGATGCTAATTGTTATATAATTACAGTTCCTACTCCGATAGATCGGTATAATGCACCCAATTTAGGACCATTGCTTCGGGCAACGGCTGAAATTGGAAAGCTTATGAAAAAGGGAGATCTCGTGATTTACGAATCTACAGTATATCCAGGTTGTACGGAGGAGGATTGCGTACCAATACTAGAAAACATATCAGGCCTAATGTATAACAGAGATTTTTTTGTTGGGTATTCCCCTGAGCGGATAAACCCAGGTGATAAAATAAATACATTAAGATCAGTTAAAAAGGTTACTTCAGGATCAACTCCAGAAATAGCTGTTGAAGTGGACAATCTATATCAGACGATTATTGTGGCGGGAACACATAAAGCACCGTCTATACGTATTGCCGAAGCTGCGAAAGCTGTTGAAAATGCTCAACGCGATATAAACATCTCGTTTGTGAATGAATTGGCTTTAATATTTGACCGCATGGGGATAGATACTCAAGATGTCCTAGATGCCGCTTCGACTAAATATAATTTTTTGTCTTTTAAGCCAGGATTGGTGGGCGGTCACTGTATATCTGTAGATCCTTTTTATTTGGCCCATAAAGCGACAGAACTTGGATATTTACCAAACGTAATACTTTCCGGAAGAAGAGTGAATGATCAAATGGGAGGATTTATTGCCTCTAAAGTCGTGAAACTTTTAAGTACAAAGAATATCAGCATAAATGAAGCTCGAGTACTAATTCTTGGAATAACTTTTAAAGAGAATTGTGCAGACGTGCGTAACACGAAGGTTGTCGATATTTATAATGAGTTAAGGGATTATGGAGCAGCAGTCGATATTTATGATCCATGGGCAAGTGTGGAAGATGTTAAAAAGCAGTATCGAATTTCGCTCTTAGAGGAAGCGCCCTACGAAGCTGTTATATTAGAAAACGAAAGAAAAGAGATTCAAAAGTACAGCGCTATTATTTTAGCAGTAGCGCATGATGAGTTTATAAATCTCCCATTATTTAATATAAGGTGTGAGAATAGTGTCATTTTTGACGTTAAGGGTGTTTGGCCGCGGTCAGAGGTTGACGCTAGATTATAAGCAAAGGACTAATAAAAATATATAAAGAGAAAGAAAGTAAAATGAAAGCCATAAAAAAAATAACTTGTATTGGTGCCGGCTATGTAGGCGGACCAACTATGTCAGTTATCGCTCAAAAGAATCTAAATGTCGAGGTCACAGTCGTTGATTTAAATGTTGCTCGGATTGACGCATGGAATGATGATAATTTGGAAAATCTGCCCGTGTATGAACCCGGTCTTGATTCGGTTATTGCTGAAGCACGGGGTCGTAATCTGTTTTTCTCTACGGATGTCAATAAAGCAATAGACGAAGCTGATATGATTTTTATTTCGGTGAATACTCCGACGAAGACATATGGAAAAGGAAAAGGTCAGGCTGCAGATTTGAAATTTATTGAGCTTTGTGCGCGGCAGATTGCAGCTGTTTCTAAAACCGACAAAATTGTTGTTGAAAAATCTACGCTTCCTGTTCGGACGGCTGAGGCTTTGAAAAGCATTCTTGATAATACTGGTAACGGAGTGAATTTTCATATTCTTTCCAACCCAGAGTTTTTAGCTGAAGGAACCGCGGTTACAGATCTACATAACCCAGACCGTGTTTTAATAGGAGGAGATAATGAAGAAGCGATCCAAGCGTTGGTTGATATATACGCTGCCTGGGTGCCTAAAGAAAGAATTTTGACTACAAACTTGTGGTCTTCTGAGCTTTCAAAGCTTGTAGCCAACGCATTTCTTGCTCAACGTGTTTCGAGCGTAAACGCTATTTCTGAGCTTTGTGAGGTGACTGGCGCAAACGTTGATGAAGTGGCTAGAGCTATTGGTCAGGATAGTAGAATTGGTTCAAAATTTTTAAAGGCTTCTGTTGGCTTTGGTGGATCATGTTTTCAAAAAGACATATTGAATCTAGTATACATCGCAAAAACATATAATCTCACAGCGGTGGCTGATTACTGGGAACAAGTAATTATTTTGAACGATCATCAAAAAACACGTTTTGCGGAAAAAATAATTCAGACGATGTACAATACGGTTAATGGAAAGCACATAGCATTTTTAGGATGGGCCTTTAAGAAAGACACAAACGATACACGTGAATCGGCAGCAATATACGTGGCTGATCATTTACTAGATGAAGAGGCAAATGTCGTCGTGTATGATCCGAAAGTGTCAGCTGAACAAATTTATAAAGATTTGGATTACCTTGGGACTCGATCTCCAGATGACAATCGTCGCTTAGTTAAAGTTGTTAATGATCCGTATGAGGCATTAGATAATGCACATGCTGCCGCAGTTTTGACCGAATGGGATGAGTTTAAGACGTACGATTGGGAGAGGATTAAAAAAGGTATGAAAAAACCATCTTTTGTTTTTGATGGAAGAAAGTTGTTGAACCGAAATGAGTTAGAGATGTTTGGGTTTTCTTACTACGCGATAGGGGAATAAAATGACTTGGAATTATAACAAATTGATAAAATAATGATAAAAAATCTGATTGTATTTGGTACACGTCCCGAAGCAATAAAGATGGCGCCTTTAGTAAAGGCGTTTCAACGAGACTCTGCTTTTGAGACTAGAGTGTGTGTTACTGGGCAACACCGGGAAATGCTAGACCAGGTACTTGAATTTTTCGACATTACACCTGACTTTGATTTAAATTTAATGAAGCCCAATCAAAATCTTTATGGTTTAACGGCTGATATTATTACAGAGTTGAAAATCGTACTGGAAGATTATAAACCCGATTACGTATACGTACATGGAGACACGACCACCACAATGGCGACCAGCATAGCGGCTTTTTATTCAGGTGCGAAGGTTTGTCATGTGGAAGCGGGCCTTAGGACGCATAACAAACGCTCGCCGTTTCCTGAAGAAATCAATAGGCAGGTTACGGGTCGAATTTCTGATTTTCATTTTGCGCCGACGAATGCATCTGAGCAGAATTTAGTGCTTGAAAACATTGCTAATGACGCTATTATTGTAACAGGTAATACTGTAATTGATGCGCTTTTTGAAAGCTCAGAACGAGTGAAGAATTTAGATAATAAAGAGATCAATAAATTAAAGGAATTGATCGACCCATCGAAGAAATTAATTTTAGTTACTGGGCACCGACGAGAGAATCATGGGCAAGGTTTTATCAATATTTGTGAGGCACTAAAAGAAATAGCAGAGAAGTACCCTGATGTGCAGATTATCTATCCGGTCCATTTGAACCCTAACGTTAAGCGGCCTGTTTACGAAATTCTGTCTGACATTTCCAATATTCACTTAATTGATCCATTAGCCTATCCCGCATTTGTGTGGTTGATGAACCAATCATATTTAATAATAACAGACTCAGGAGGGGTTCAAGAAGAAGCTCCGAGTCTTGGTAAACCAGTTCTAGTTATGCGGGATACTACTGAACGACCAGAGGCTGTGGATGCTGGTACTGTGATACTAGTTGGTACTGATAAAATTAAGATCGTGATGGAAACGGAAGAGTTACTAACAAACACAAGTCGCTACAAACAAATGAGTGAGTTGCATAATCCGTATGGTGATGGTAAAGCCTGTGAGCGCATCGTTGAATTTATAAAAAACTTAAGATAAAAAATCATATGCAAGCAAAAGTTGTAACCGTAGGTTTGGGGTACATCGGTCTACCTACATCGGCGTTGATTGCCAATAACGGTATATCCGTTCACGGAGTCGATATTTCTCAACATGTCGTTGATACTATTAATGCTGGGAAAATTCATATTGTGGAACCTGATCTAGATAAAGCTGTAGCCAAAGCAGTTGACGAGGGCTTTTTAAAAGCAGATACAAAGCCGGTAAAAGCAGACACCTATCTAATAGTTGTTCCTACCCCTTTTAAAGGTGATCACGAACCCGATATTTCTTATGTGCAAGCTGCAACAGAAGCAGTATTACCTTTATTAAAGGAAGGAGATTTATATATTATCGAGTCTACTTCTCCTGTCGGGACGACGGAGAAGATGATGTCGTTAATTTTCAGTAAACGCCCTGAGCTGGAGGGTAAAATATATTTGGCATACTGTCCGGAACGTGTGTTGCCGGGGAATGTTATGTATGAACTGGTTTACAATGATCGAGTTATTGGTGGTGTGAATGAGGAGTCTACAAAGAAGGCGACGGCATTTTATAGTCAATTTGTCCGAGGCGAGTTACATGCAACAAACGCCCGTACTGCTGAAATGTGTAAATTGACGGAAAATTCATCTAGGGACGTTCAGATTGCATTTGCGAATGAGTTATCTTTAATATGCGACAAGGCCGGTATCAATGTTTGGGAACTGATTCGTTTGGCAAATAAGCACCCCCGCGTCAATATCTTACAGCCTGGATGTGGAGTGGGCGGACACTGCATCGCCGTAGATCCCTATTTTATCGTTTCTGAATTTCCATTAGAATCACGTATTATTGGTAAAGCTCGAGAAATTAACAATCATAAAGCCTTTTGGTGTGCAGAGAAGGTTAAAGACGCCAGAAAAGCCTTTCAGTTAAAAAATAACCAGGAACCTAAGATCGCCTTAATGGGAATGGCGTTTAAACCAAATATCGATGATCTCCGTGAATCTCCAGCGAAATATATTGTTCAACGGATTCTTCAAGATGCCAATGACGAGGAGTATTTTGTTGTGGAACCTAATATTAAAGAACATAATCTTTTTAAGTTAACAGATTACGACGAAGCCATTGCAAAGGCCGATATTGTTGTCTTTTTAGTCGCTCACGATGAATTTAAATCGATGAACCTAAACCCTAATAAAGTCATCCTTGATTTTTGTGGTGTTACGAATAGTATTATAAATTAACATTGGGATTCAAAGAAAAAGTTAAATCCGTTTTTACCGACGGGTTTAACAAAAATTTTTTAATATTATTAAGCGGAAGTTTACTTGGCCAGCTTATCAATGTTCTCGTAAGTCCAATTCTTACCCGGATATTTACTCCGGCAGAGTTTGGGTATTTCGGGGTGTTTACATCCATTGTAAGTATACTGACTGGAATTACTACACTTAAGTTAGAAATGGCTTTGCCGCTTAAGGAAAATGATAAGGAGTATAGTCAACTATTTTGGACATGCTTAGTTATAAATTTATTGATAAGCGTTTTAATTGGAGTAACGTTTGGATTATTACCGTACTCATTCTATAATCAAATCAATATTGCAGAAATTTATCGCTACTGGTGGTTAATCGGTGTAGCTCTCTTTTTTACCGGTACAAATAGAATATTTAATAGTGCTGTTGTAAGATTTAAAGCATTTAAGGAGATATCAGTCTCGTTTTTAAATCAGGTCGTAATCAAAAATGCATTTCAAATTGGATTTGGACTTTATTACCCCTACGGATCGGTTTTAATAGGAGGGACTATATTAAACCAAATTACCTCTCTATTCAACTTGGCTAGGGTCGTTAAAAGAAAAAATATTGTCGACAATTTTGACCTAGATGTAATCAGTCCTAAAGAGATTAAAAGTATTTTTAACCGATATAAAGACTATGTCGTTTTTGGAACTCCTTCTGGACTAGCGAATTCGCTTGGGTTATATTTGCCAGTTCCATTAGTGATGTTTTTTTATGGAGCGGAGGCGGCGGGAAGTCTTTCTTTTGGGATCACGTTAATTTCGATTCCGATGAGAGTAATAGGAATGTCGATTTCTCAAGTATTCATAGGGGAGGCTGCCGAAATGATTAGAAATAGCGAGAAAGGAGTTGCAAGGTTGTACTCAAGAATTTTAAAAAAATTGATTCAGTTTTCCGTCATCCCGGCGCTTGTCGTTTTATTCTTTGGAGACAAAATGTTCCCTCTTATTTTCGGAGAGAAGTGGATTGAAGCGGGAGAATTTATTCAGATTTTAACGGTTTGCTTTGCTCTTCAATTTGTCTCATCGCCCCTTTCTCAAATTTTGAATTTACTTGTGTTACAAAGGATACAGTTACTATGGGATGTTTTACGATTGATTCTCACCGTTTTGACTTTGACAATACCAGCGTCATTTGGCCTACCTGTGAAAACAGCTATTATGTTTTTTTCGATTGGAATGTCAATGTCTTATGTTATATTGATTTTTTTGTGTAAATTTTATGTTAGAAGGAGAGAGAAAACTGTTATTAATAGTGTAAGTTCGATTTAAATTATGAAGAATAAGAAGATAGCGTTAGTAGCGAAGACAGATATTAATACCGATGGACGGATTATTAACCAGATTAATATTTTATTACGCAACTTTCAAAATATTTCATTTGATTTTATTATACTTCCTGATAAACCGATTAAAATTAAGTTAAATGAGAGAGTGCGGTTTCATCAAATTAAATGTTTGTTTCGGAATAATCCGATATTTAGAATATTTACTATTTTAGAGTTTACTTGGAAGGTTTTCTTCTTGCTAAAAAAAATACGGCCGGACGTAATCCATCTTCAAGACAGTGCAGGGAGCTTACCAGTCCTTTTGTATAAAAAAGTCTACAGCAATTCATTAGTGGTGTATGACGATCACGAGATTCCGAATGAAAATGCGACTGCGTTTGAGAAGTTGAATGTTTATGTTGAGAATCGTCTGATTAAAGCTTGTGATTTTCTGATTGAAGCAAATGAGGAGCGGTTAACATACATTAAAGACAAATTGTTTATAAAAAGTATACCTTCCACGTATTTTTTGAATTTGCCATATGACGAAGAGCTGATATCCGAAACCGATATTAATGATCACATCAAGGATTCATTGGAAATTCTTGATAATTTTATTCAGCATGGTGGACAATTTATTATCCACCAGGGCCCGTTAAAAATCGAGAGAGGGCGAGCTCTTTTAGCTCGATTTAGTGAATGTATATCTCAGAACCAGAAGATTTTACTCGTCGGAGGAACGAGATACTCTTATGAAACATTTATCCAAGAATATAATTTGTCTGAAGATTCATTTATATTTATTGGTACAATTGCATATAAGTTTCTCCCTCTATTTTGGGGCAGAGCGTCATATAGTATTATAATGTATTTGCCGAATTATTTGAACAACAAACTCTGTGCCCCAAATAGGTATTATTTGAGTCTAAAATATAATATCCCTACTATCGTAAACAAGAGCAATCCTGTGCTCAATAGTTTGATAATTAAAAACAAAAACGGCGCTTTTATTGAAGATATAATTACGTCTTCTTTTTCAGAATCGATGCTAAATGTTGGCATAGCCTCCGATACGACCTATGCAAAGTTGGAAATGAAGCAAGTACGTGAATTTTGTGATTTTTATCAAGAAATATTTAACAGCCTTCATTCATAGTTATGGGGAGAGAACGTTTTAAATTGCTGTTTTGGATAATTGGGTTTATCTTGTTACTCCTTGTTTCCTTCGAGTTTTTTATTTCCAATGAGCTTATAACTCATGTCGATTACAATTTTTTTGTATTATTGATTTTTAGCGTTCAGGCATCTTTACCTTTATTATGGATACCAATAACCTCTAATCGGCCAAGTATTTTAATTAAATGGGTCGTCTATCTTGTCGTGGTGATACCTGCTATTATGATACCTTACCTTTCAATATCGTATGACGAAATCAGATTTTTTATCTTTAATTGCGTTTTACTTTTAAGCTTCTATTTAGTATGTTCCTTCGACAGCCTCGCGCTGTTTAGTGTTCCTCGATTAAAAATATCCGAGACCTTTTTTTATATCGTTTTCTTTCTTTTGTACTTAATATTTGTGATAAATGCAGTGAGAATTTTTGGCTTTAATATATCCTTCGTGTCATTACGAGACGTTTACGATGTACGATACGATTACAAGGAGCAGATAGAGACGTCCAGTTTTGCGGGGACACAGATTAGGTGGTTACTTTTTATATTTAATCCCTTTTTAATTATACTGGGTTATTTAGACAGGAAGAAATTTTGGATGTTAATTATCGGTCTAGGTGGCGAACTATTTATATATTCAATATCTGGATTGAAGTCTGCGTTATTTATTGGATTCGTTCTGTTGATTATTTTATTCGCATTGTCGAAACTGAAGGAGTTGTCGGGTATTTCATCATTAATACTAAAAATGGTAGTGCTCTTTTTTATTGTAGTACTTGTAGCTGATTTTATCTTCTTTCGTGATAGCTTAATGTTTCAGAATATTCTAACTTCTTTGACGATCCGACGTAATTTTGCGTTAACAGGCCATCTCTCCGGGCAATATTTTTCGTTCTTCGATATGAATCCTAAGAATTTTATGGCCAATAATAGTCTATTGGGTATTCTCGTTAATTTCCAATCACCATATGGAGGGCAATCTCCACCGGAAATTATTGGCGCTTATGCATTTGGAGGTTATAATGAACAAGGTCAATATGCCAATGCAAATATTTGGGCTGACGCATTTGCGCAATACGGTTTTATAGGCATGTTAATAATCGCCGTCATGTTAGGGTTCTTCCTGCACCTCTATGATTCAATCGCAAAGTATGCTGGATTTAAAATGGCAGTAGTTCTCTTGGTCCCCTTCGCTTTCACCTTCAGCAATAGTGCTTTTTTGACAGTACTATTTGGCCACGGAGCTTTATTGGCATTGTTTTTACTTACTTTACATGTCTTTAGTTTACAAAGGAATTATAAAATTTAATACGATGGTAAAATACATTTGTTTAACCTCTTTCTTTCTCTCGTTTTTCTGCTTGAAATGCACATCGCAAACGTTCAACAAAAGCGCGATTTTCAAGTATGTGCCTAATAATGGCGTTTATGGAGGTAATCATATTGGCGGAGTTCAAAGCGATTTCAAACCTTCGTACGATATGAAGATTGCGTATGATTTTAAAGTGACTAGCGTAAAAGGTCTTTTGGAAGCTTTAAGAAATGCGAAAGCGGGACAAGTTGTTTTTGTTGATGGAACGATAGAACTCGAACTTTCCAATGCGGTGCCGTTAAACATTAATGCCGGCGTAACTTTGATGAGTGATAGAGGCCGTGGCGGAAGTCATGGGGCACTTCTGAAGGCCACTAAAGCTGGAGTAAGACCTATGATCAAGATAGGTGGGAAAAATACTAAGATAATCGGTCTTCGAATTTATGGGGGAGATTCGAATATTTATCCAAACGGGAAAAAGATTATTCGCGACAAAAATAAGCGGAATACGTATGGTCGGCCTGTTACAGAGGGAATTTCCTCAAAATATTCTAACCTTGAAATTGGCAATTGTGAAATTTCTGGTTGGAGTCATGCTGGAATATTTATTTCAGATGGCGCTTCGGATATAAATATTCATCACAACTATATTCATGGTAACAAGCGACATGGTTTGGGATATGGCGTTGCTCTCAAGGGAGCGAGCGCAACTATTCAAGCAAATCTATTTGAAAATAATAGACACGATGTTGCAGGTACCGGCGAAATAGGTACATCTTATTATGCACATCATAATATTGTAATCGGAGATAAAGACGACCATCTTTTCGACATGCACGGAGGCAAAGATCGAAAAGATAATACGAATATAGCAGGAACTTCAATAAATATTTCCAACAATTATTTTTACACTAGAAAAGGCACTCGTGCAATCGTTATACGTGGCATCCCTCAGCGACCAGCGATAATTTCCGGTAATATTATTTTGCAGTCGGCGAAGGAGGTAGAATCGATTTCCTTGAGGGTTGGCGTCAGTTCTGAACAGGTCTTGAAGGGGTTTATTGGCCAAAGAAATTCTTTTGGAAATATTGAAGAAAAAAATAATAGAATAATATCAATTCACTGATTTGCATGATACTTCAGATTACCAACGATTTTTCCGGTTCAACACTTTATCGAAATCTATTTTTAAGTTTGGATTCTCTCGACATTGATCAAATCGTTTACCATCCTTTGCGAGACGAATCGAAGATCGGTATGAATTCGATATCTTTTTCAAGGTCGAGATCAAAATTGATTTATAGACCTATTTTGAATAAATTCTCTGATAGAATATTGTACCGGAGAAAAATTCGTAAAATATCAAATGATATTGAAAAACAAGTAGATTTAGCGGCAGTAAGTATAATGCATGCCCATACCTGGTTCAGCGATGGAGGTGCTGCATATCTACTTAACAAGAAATATTCTATTCCTTATATTGTTGCAGTTCGAAGTTCCGATATCGTTTATTTTTATAAGTATCTATTATGGGAACGAGAGTTTGCGCGAGAAATATTAAAGAATGCAGAGAGGGTTGTGTTTATATCCGAAAGTTATCATCGTATTTTTAGAACAAGAATGGTTGATAAATGGCTCGATTTTGCGAAAATTGAAGTCATACCCAATGGAATTGACGAATTCTGGATAAAAAATAGAATTTCAGATATTGATCTACTTGCCAGAAGAATGGTTAGGGCACCGGTTCGAATTCTTTATGTCGGACAACTTATTAAAAGGAAGAATGCTGATAAACTGGCTGAAGCCATTAGATTATTAAATCGCGATGGCATTTCCGTTGAATTACAATTGGTCGGTGATTTTTCAAAGTCAGACTTTAACGAATTGGCGTTCTCGGAGCACGATAATGTGAAGGTTTTAGGACAGATTAAAGACAAAAACAAGCTGCTTGAGATTTATCGACAAAATGATTATTTTGCGATGCCATCGGTGAATGAAACCTTCGGATTAGTGTATGTAGAAGCATTGACGCAAGGTTTGCCAATTCTATTTACAAAGAACGATGGAATAGACGGGTTTTATGCTGATATAGGCGAATCCGTTGAAAAACCTGTTACTGTCGATGATATCGTTTTAAAATTAAAAAAGATGATTGGACATGAACCGTACCGGTACGACCTGCCCCTGATATGCGAGAATCACGATTGGATAAACATTGCGAATAGGTATAAAGCGATATACCACCGAGAAAAAAAGACGTTTTAAATATTAATTATGATTAATAAAGGGATAAGATTTTGAAGGTTTTAGTGTTCTACCAATATTTTGGTACTCCCAAGGGAAAGTGGAGTACACGTATGTATGAAATGACCCGCAGATGGGTTCGCCAAGGGCATGATGTTATTGTCGTGACATCGCCATATGAAAAATCTGATATTTCTACTGATCGATTTATCGATTATCAAGAGATCGCGGGCGTAAAGTTGATTGTTATAAACTCTGCGGATTCGAATCGAGATGGCGTGATAAAAAGGATATTTAAAGCCTTACTGTTTTCTTTGATCTCGTGTTATTTCGCTTTGACTGTAAAATGTGATATAGTTTTAGCGAGTTCGGGGCCGATTACAGTTGGTTTACCTGGTTTGTTGTCTAAATGGTTAAGAAACAAGAAGTTGGTTTTTGAGGTTCGGGACCTTTGGCCCGATGGGGCGATTGAACTTGGTAAGCTCAATAATCCTTTTCTACGTAAAATTGCGATATGGTTTGAAAAGCTATGTTATAGGAATTCTTCTCTTGTGGTGCCATGTAGTAAAGGAATGGAAGAGGGGGTTCTTAGGAAATGCTCTAACGTGCGAACTCTGGTTGTTCCGAATGCGTCGGATTTGGACCTATTTTCTAACGTTGGAGATGAAGATAGGAGGTTGCCTGTGAAATATGAAAATAAGAAATTGTTTCTATACGCCGGCTCTTTAGGACTAATGGACGAAGTAGAACAGGTTATAGAAGGGATGCGATTAGTGAATGACGAACGAATATATTGGTTGATAATCGGCGATGGAGCTGAACGAAGGCATCTAGAAAACTTAGTAGAGAAATATGAACTAACGAATATCGAATTCCTTGGTATTATGCCGAAGCTTGAGGTTGTGAAATGGTTTGTCAGGGCAGAAGCATCGTTTGTAACGTTCAAGGACTTGGCCGTTCTACATACTTCTTCGCCAAACAAAATGTTTGATTCCTTTGCTGCAGGAGTACCGATAATTCAATCTACGCGCGGTTGGATAAAAGATCTGGTAAAAAGAAATGATTGTGGGATAAATGTTGCTCCCGATCAACCGCGTCAATTTGCTGCTGCGATTGAAGCAATTGCGAATGATAGAGTGTATCGTGATCGGCTGGCGGAAAATGCAAAACGATTAGCACGCGAAGAGTTTGATAGAGATCTTTTAGCCGAAAGGTATCTCCAGAGCCTTCGGAATTTGATGAACGATTAATCGCTATTCTTAATGAAAATCTTAAATATCGTTGCTAGTTTCCTAAAGCGGGATACTGGTAAGAAAAAGTTAATCCCCGAAATTGATGGTCTAAGAACGTTAGCATTATTGCCGGTGATACTTATGCATTTTAATACTAATTACAAACGGTATCTAGGCGTACAGCTGGAGGAAACGTTTGATAACGCCATAGATAATGGCGAAAGAGGGGTCTTGCTATTTTTCGCAATAAGTGGTTTTATTTTGTCTCTAGGTTTTTACAACATTTTAAGTAAGGGAGGAGGAATTGATTACAAAAATTACCTTGTACGTCGACTGACAAGATTGGAACCTCCGTTTATAATTTCGATTTTAGTACTTTTTGTGATGGTACAGTTTAGATTTCCCGGCGGTTGGACAGCTTTATTTGATCACTTAATACCGACATTGACATATACGCATCACTTAATTTTTGGGTATTGGTCGCCGATAAATCCGGTTACATGGTCACTGGAAACTGAAATTCAGTTTTATTTGTTAATACCATTTTTTTGCTTATTCCTTTTTACTAAGAGTCAGCGATTCCGAATTGTATTTTTAAGTATATTAATAATTTTAGTCCCGTGTGTATTTTTGCGTGAAGGAAGCTATGTTTTACAAAATCCGCATTTGAAAAGATCTTTGCTTGTATTTTGTAGCCATTTCCTTGTAGGGCTTCTTTTTTTAAACTTATATGTATCACAGTTTTGGTTGAAAGTTAAGCCCTCATACATCTGGGATTGTATTGGCGTTCTCGCTATTTTGGTATTTTTAATAGGCGATTTTGGTACAAGCAGACTAGTTGAAGCCCTCGTTGTGGATGCCTTAATTTTGTTAATCTTATTTTCAGCCTTTAAAGGTGTATTTTTAAATAGATTATTTAGATTACAATCAATAGTAATTTTCGGGGGAATGTGTTATAGTATATATTTGCTCCATTATTCTATAATTTATGGCGTTTCAATTGTTACTAAGCATTTTTTAATACAGAATAATCTAATAAATTATTTTGTTCAATTTCTTCTAGCTTTTGGATGTATACTTGTTGTTTGTTCCATATTTTTTGTTTTATTTGAAAAGCCGTTTATGAAAAAAAATTGGTGGAAACTCGGAAAAGATACGCGAATTAATTCTCAAAATTTGTAAAGCATGATAGGTATTATTGGAGCATCTGGATTTATAGGGAGAAACTTAATCGATAATATCTCAGGAGTAGTCGCGATTTCTATTCGCGATAAGAACTGGGAAATGAAGCTAACTGATGCTCACGTCCTGATCAACTTAATAGGGAAGGCGCACGATCATGATGGGACGGCTAGCGAGGCTGATTATTATTACGCGAATGTCGATTTGACAAAAGCGATTTTTAATGAGTTTAGAAATTCTTCAGCTAAATTGTTAATTCATTTTAGTTCTCTGGCTGCACTTGAAGAAATAGAGGCGAATGAATATTTGACTGAGTTAGACAATCCTCGTCCGCTGACCTGGTATGGTAAGTCTAAACGTGCTGCTGAAGAATGGTTAATGTCACAAGATTTACCGTCGGACAAGAAATTAATTATCCTCAGACCGCCGATGATACATGGTCCGGGCGACAAAGGGAATTTAAGTCTATTGTTTAAATTTATTTCGAAAGGACTACCATACCCATTGTCTTCATTTCATAATAGTCGTTCTTTTATTTCGATTACTAACTTAGTTTTCTTTGTTAATACGATTGTAGATCATTATTCCTGTCTAGAGTCTGGAATATATCATGTTTCCGATGATGAGCCGGTTTCTACAAACGAAATTATTCAAGTTATGCAAAAGGTTGTGGATAAAGGACATTTCAACATACATATTCCAAAAAGTATTTTGATAGCACTTGCGAGATTAGGAGACTTCGTGCCTCTACCTTTAAACAGCAGACGATTGAAAAAGATGACTTCAAACTTGTTGGTTTCAAATGAGAAATTAAAGGCTTTATTGAAAATACCTAATCTTCCAGAATCTGCAATCGACGGTATTGAGAATACGGTAAAAAGCTTAGTGCGATAACCTTTGATTAACCTACATTATTTAATGAAGCAGGGACTTACTCATGATAAGTGGATATTGTATTGTTACAATTGAGTCAAAATGAATTAAAATATGAAATATATAATTGTATTAGTTACATTGTTTGTTCTCGAAGTACTTTATTTTAGAGTGGCAGATCGATTTAATATAATAGACAAACCGAATGAACGATCTTCCCATAGTTCGATAACTTTGAGGGGGGGAGGTGTGATATTTTATTTTAGTGTCCTACTCTACTTTCTTCTGTCAGGGTGTATTTACCCGTGGTTTTTTGTTGGTCTAACCATGATGACGTTAGTTTCGTTTTTAGATGACATTTATACCTTATCTAACAAGATTAGACTCTTTATCCATTTTTCAGCAGTGCTCTTAATGGCATTTCAATTACAGGTTTTTGAAATGCCGTGGTATATTCTAGTCTTCATGTTCATCGTGGTTGTCGGAGCTATTAATGCATATAATTTTATGGATGGAATTAACGGAATTACTGCATGTTATAGCTTAGCTTTAAATAGTCTGTTGCTGATCGTTAACTATAAAATAAAATTTGTCGACCAAGATTTTTTATTATTTGTCGTTTTAGGGATTTTAGTCTTCACATTTTTTAACTTTCGGAGAAAGGCAAAATGTTTTGCTGGCGACGTTGGTTCTGTAACGATTGCCTATATTCTTCTATTTGCATTAGGCGCATTGATCATGAAAACACAGAATTTGGTGTTTATTTTGTTTCTATCAGTATACGGCATTGATGCTGTTTGGACTATCATCTATCGTTTGTATCATCGAGAGAATATATTTGAAGCTCATCGTTCTCACTTATATCAATTTTTAGGGAATGAAGGTGGTATAAATAAACTGCTAGTTTCATTTTCGTATGCATTAATACAGTTTTTTATAGGAATTTTGGTAATTCAGATTGTTACCAAGGATGTCTTTTTCCAAATATTTTTTGCTGTCGGATTACTAACTTCCTTAAGTGTTATATACATACTTATGAGAAACTATGTAATTAGGAAATATGTAAAAAAAGGGGAGCTCCTTTGATATTTTACGCATACGATGACTGTATTTTTATAATAAAGTAAGCATATGATAGATATAATTGAAGGTGGTATTGCGAATGACTTTCGTGGACAAATTAGATTCGTCAACCATTTTGATATGAGCCAGATTAAGCGCTTTTATTTGATTACAAACGCAAATATAGATGTCGTTAGAGGATGGCGAGCCCATAGAATGGAACAACGGTGGTTTTATGTTGTTTCCGGCACGATTTGTATTGATTTTGTTAAAATAGACGACTGGATACAGCCCTCAATTGATTTAGAAATTGAACGCCGAATAATGAGTGCTAACGACAGTCGGATATTACACCTTCCTAGTGGCTATGGCGCTGCATTCCAATCACTAAAATTTAACAGTGAGCTATTGGTCTTTTCTGACTACGGAATCGAAAATGCAAAAAATGACGATTATGCTTGGCCTGCAAATTACTTTGTTAAAAGGGACGGATGCATAGACGTAGGGCAACGAGATAACGAGTAATATTTTCTACATAGTTTGCGTTGCCCTAATTAAATTAAATAACTACTTTTGAGCTAAATTAAATATAGAGAGCTTTTGTTATGTTGAATCGAATTAAGAAAAGAAACCTAATGACTAAATACTGTCTTGGATCAGGAGTTATCTCAGTGATCTTTTGTATTCTGCTTTGTACTTCTTGTGCAAGCAAAAAAGAGATTATTTATCTTCAACCGGACTCGGTTGAATTAAGCACTTTTTATGAGCTAAATGCTCCGAAGCTTCAGGCGGGTGATATTTTAGCTATTTCCGTAACTGCCGATGATATTCGGGCTACTCAACCGTTTAACCAACTTTCTCCTTATAATACAGGTACTCTGCAAAGTACGAATCCATTCATCCCAACTTATGCCATTGACAATAATGGCGAAATCGATTTTCCTAAGATTGGAAAGGTCAAATTGGCTGGAAAAACTCGAACCCAGGCAATGGATATTCTTCGAAATGAAGTTGGGCAGTTTATAGTTGATCCCGGGATTAGTATGGAAATTCGAAATTTTAAGGTGACAGTTTTGGGTGAAGTAGCCCGTCCGGGGACCTTTACGATAGATAACGATAGAATTACGATTTTGGAAGCTTTAGGATTGGCTGGAGATTTGACGATATATGGTAAGAGACAGGACGTTCTTGTAATACGTGAGGAGAACGGCCAAAAAAGTGAATTTCGCGTAGATTTGACAAAGCGCGAGACGTTGAATTCGCCGGTTTATTATCTTTCACAGAATGATGTAGTATATGTTCAACCAAACGGTGCCCGTATTCAAACATCGAAATATACGCAAAATACGTCTGTTTTTGTATCGGTGGTTGGCTTAATCATTACCGTTATATCTGTCCTATCTCGTAATTAAATTGAGTTATCAAAATATGAAGAACGTACCGAGTCCTAAAGTGGTAGATATTGACGACCAAGAACTGAACTTAAAGCAAGTATTTGAACAGTATGCATTTTATTGGAAATGGTTTTTAATATCAATTATTGTATGTTTATTTGTTGCGTTTCTATATTTGCGTTACGCTGAGCGCATTTATAACGTGGATGCGAAAGTTTTGTTACAAGACGAAAAGCAAGCTTCTGGAGACTTAGCAGGTTTGTCGGAGTTAGCAAATTTAACAGGAATGACAAGTTCTTCTTCTGCATTTGTTACGGATCAGATGGAAGTTATTAGGTCAAGAAGGATTATGTGGAAAGTAGTGGAAGCTAATCGCCTGCAGGTCTCTTATTTCTTGAAAGGTAACATTAAGTCCTCTGAAGTTCTGGAAGAAAGGTCGCCATTTAAATTAGTCCTGTTGGAACCGATGAACCCTACATTAGATTCGGTTGAGTATTCGTTTGTTATTAGTAAAAACGGGGAGCAATACTATATCAATGATGAGATTAAAGGGAAACGTAATTTTGAGGTTGGTGCGAAAATTAGTTCTCCAATTGGGGCAATTGCTTTAGTGCCGCAAGGAAACATGGGTCTTGAAGAGGATTTGATTATTTCCTATTTGCCAACTGACAAAACAGTTGAAATTTTGCAAGAGCAAATTGAAATTTTTCCGAACAAAGAAAAGCAATCTTTTTTGGTAAATTTTTCAATGAATTCTGCGAACAAAGAGAAAGCGGTATTAGTTCTTGATGCGCTAATTAAGCAATATAATCGGGATGTTACGGCAGACAAGGCGATGGTCACCAAAGCGACGTCGGCTTTTATTAATTCTAGACTTGATCTTATTGCGAGGGACTTGGCAACTGCAGATTCAAAAGTTGCTGATTTTAAAGATCAGAATAATATGGTCGATATGGCGGAGGAAGCGAAATTATATATGGAGAATGCGACCGCTAATGAGCAGAAACTTGTAGAATACGAAACACAACTTCGTCTTGCTGATATGATGCGATCTGCTGCGGGCTCTAATAGCCCCTCGCTGCTTCCGTCAAATATAGGGCTGACGGATCCTTCTATTGAGGCAAATATTAAAAGTTATAATGATTTGATACTGGAAAGGGACGACCTGTTAAAATCTGCTACCCCTGATAATCCAGTTGTCCAAAGAGTGGACAAGAATATTTCCGAAATTAACAGAAACTTACAGTTGTCTTTGGATAATTATAGGCAGGTATTGCAAAGCAATGTGAATTCGTTGAGGGTACAACGGGATAAATTTGAAGGAAAACTAAATCAATTGCCCAGCCAAGAACGTGGCTTCAAGGACATCTCTCGTCAACAGCAGATTGTGGAATCTCTCTATTTGTTTTTGCTTCAAAAGCGGGAGGAGACTGAAATCAAAGCGTCTGCCATACCGGCAAACCTGAAGATTATAGACAGTGCTTATGGATCAGAAATCCCTGTCTCTCCTAAAAAGGCTATTGTTGTATTAGGGGCTTTTATTATGGGGTTTCTAATTCCCATAGGATTTTTATATCTGAAGTTTTTGTTGGACAACAAAGTCCATTCTCGGAAGGATATTGAAGAAAGGTTCAACGCCCCGATTTTAGGTGAAGTTCCAACATCTGAACATCCAATTATAGAAGATAACGACCGTTCGTCGTTAGCTGAAGCAATTCGTATCCTACGTACGAACATAGCATTCATGCTTGGTCACAAGAAGTCTGATTCAGCAGTTTTATACGTAACATCTACGACTTCGGGTGAGGGTAAGTCTTTTATTGCAACGAATCTAGCCAAGATTTTAGCAATGTCAGGAAAAAAAGTACTCCTTTTAGGCGCGGATATCCGCTCTCCGAAGGTGTTAGACTACCTCGGGCTGTCACATTTACAACATACTAATATAGGGATAACCCAATATCTCATTAATCCAGAGATGTCTGTTTCTAATATTGTTATTAAGAAGCCTGAACCATACAATTTTGACATAATTTATTCCGGTTACATCGCGCCCAATCCAGCTGAGCTTTTGATGAACGGTTATTTTGGAGATATTATTGCGTATGGAAGAATGCAATATGATTATGTAATAGTCGATACTGCGCCAGTAAGTTTGGTAACCGACACACTTTTAATTGCTGAGCACGCAGACATGACTATATATGTTTCTCGCGCTAATTATCTTGATAAGAGGCTTTTAAGTGTCCCTAAAGAGCTGTATGAAGATGGTAAACTCAAGAATATGGCTGTAGTAATTAATGATGTTGATTTTAAACGTGGCTATGGCTACGGCTATGGTTATGGTTACGGGTATGGTGACGAATCCGCTAGAGAGGTCTCTTTAAGGAAACGCCTGAGTAAATTCTTTAGGACCTTTTTGGGAAGAAAGAAGTAATTGGTATACAATTTCAATTACTGTAATGTTTTGGAATATGGAAAATCTTGGAAGGATCATATTTCAAAACATTTTTTATTTCGCATTGACTATCGTGTTGCAGCCGCGTTTTTTTTTATTATTTTCATTTATAATGTCCCGATGGTTCAAGAGAAGCTATTAATGGAATAAAGGAAACAGATAGTTGCTTTTATTTATTCGTTCTGGGAGCGAAATGTATGGCAGAAATAAACTATTTTTGTGTGATTTGTAGATTCTGAAAATTTTAAGTTATAGCTGATAGTCGTATCTTAAGTAGGGATATCCCTTTTTATTCTTGCAGATGTGTTACTTTTGACATATTTTACAAGTATATAATAGCGTTAATGAGATCACTTGTTTGTAAGTACTAATTTATGACCAGGTTGGCACTAAACAGGATTGTGTTTCGAGGATTATTTAATTAGTAGCTAATTTTAATTATGTTCTGTTTTTGAAAAATTAGAGTTGAATAAAGGAAGTTATAATATTTATGAAAAATAATTCTTATTTCCAATTAAAAGAATCGGATAACCACCGCCTAAACCTTAAACAGATTTTCGAACAATATGCGTTTTATTGGAAATGGTTTTTGGCATCGGCGGTCCTATCCCTACTATTAGCATTTGTTTATCTCAGGTACACAAACAGAGTATATAGCGTAAATGCAAAAATTTTATTACAAGATGAAAAGCAAGCGTCAGGTGATATGGCTGGTTTAAGTGAGTTAGCCAATTTAACTGGAATTGGAAGTTCATCAGCAGCATACGTTAATGACCAAATGGAAATATTACGCTCGAGGAGGTTAATGCGGCGGGTGGTCAGTTCTACTGGTCTTTATTTTTCGTATTTTTTAAAAGGCAAAATACGCTCGGCGGAAATTTTAGAGAAGAATTCGCCTCTAAAAGTAGTCTTGTTAGAGCCGTCTCATCCTCGATTAGATTCCTTAGCTTACACATTAACAATAAGTAAACGACAGGGTAAGTATACAATTAGCGACGATCATTCTGGAGAAATATTATATAAATTAGGGAGTACTGTACAGAGCCCTCTTGGTAAAATTCGAATCCTACCGCAAGCAAACAATGGATCGTGGGAAGGCGATTTGGTAGTAAACTATCTGCCGACTTCTGTGACGGTAGAAGTACTTAAAAGTACAATAGAGATCACACCAAATGAACAAGGCCAGTCATTTTTGGTTAATTTCTCCATGAATTACCCCCTCATTTCGAAGGCCGAGCTAATATTGAACTCACTTATTGACCAATATAACCAAGATGTGAGTAGCGACAAGGCACGTGCGACTCGAGCAACATCTAAATTTATTACATCGCGATTGGCTTTGATTTCTAGGGATCTAGCACAAGCTGATTCTAATGTTGCCAAATTTAAAAACGAAAATGATTTCGTAGATATGAAAGCAGAGGCGGAAATATTTATGAAGAATGCCTCGGAGAATGAAAGGAGGCTTATTGAGTATCAAACTCAACTTAGCTTGGCGGATATTCTGAAGGATGCTATCTTGACGGGAGAGTATAACCTTTTACCTTCTAATATTGGACTTACTGACCAGTCGATTCAAGAGAGTATTACAAGGTATAACAATTTGATCCTTGAAAGAGACGGTATATTGAAATCTGCTACTCTTGATAATCCGGTAGTCCTACAGTTAACTAATAATATTGGCGAAGTGAACATAGTTTTGCAGAAATCGTTGGATAACTATAGGCGAATGCTGCAAGGAAATCTGACAGCACTTGAGGTACAGAAAAATAGGTACGAAGATCGACTGGATATTTTGCCGGGGCAGGAACGAGGTTTGAAGGAAATCTTCCGCCAGCAACAAATAGTTGAAGTATTGTATTTGTTTCTTTTACAAAAGCGTGAAGAGACTGAAATAAAAGCCGCAGCGACACCGGCTAATTTAAAAATAGTTGACGAAGCCTATGGTTATCCACTACCTGTGGCGCCAAGAAAAGCCATTACTATGCTCCTTGCAATTGTTCTAGGGGTTTGTGTCCCATTTTGTATACTGTATTTTAAATTTTTATTAGATAATAAATTACATTCGCGAAAAGATATTGAAGACTTATTTAGCGTTCCCGTGCTAGGCGAAATTCCTACTTCGGATCATTCGATTATTATAGATAATGATCGATCATCTCTGGCTGAGGCTATACGGATACTACGTACAAATCTTTCATTTATGCTAGGCGCTCAGGCCGGACTATCGTCGGTTATTTATGTGACGTCAACAACCTCTGGGGAGGGTAAATCCTTTATAGCGACTAATCTAGCGAAGGTTCTTTCTATGTCGGGCAAAAATGTATTGCTTATCGGGGCAGATATTCGTTCACCTAAAGTGTTGGATTACTTGGGACTGTCTCATCTACAGCACACGAGTGTTGGAATTACCCAATATTTAGTGAATCCTAAGATGTCGATTTCCGATTTGGTCATAAAAAGTCCCGAGCGTTATGATTTTGATATTATTTACTCTGGATATATTGCGCCCAATCCAGCGGAACTTTTAATGAACGGAAATTTTGAAGATCTAATAGTATATGGTCGACAGCATTACGACTATGTTATTGTGGATACAGCGCCTGTAAGCATGGTCACCGACACAATGCTTATTGCCGAACATGCTGATTTGACGATTTATGTAGCTCGAGCAAATTATTTAGATAAAAGGCTGTTGAGCGTACCGAAGGAGCTCTATGAAAAGAGCAAGCTAAAAAATATGGCGATCGTAGTTAATGATGTCGACTTTAAACGCGGTTATGGGTATGGTTATGGATATGGCTACGGATATGGCAATATAGACGATGCATCATTGCATAAACGTATGTCTAAATTCCTTAGCGCGTTCGTTAACCGCAAGAAATAGTACATATAGGATAAATTGAAGCATACATTCTCGCAGATCTAATGCCTTTAAGCTTCCCACGAAGTTTAATATTTATATTATTAGATATATTTTTATTGATATTTTGATTTTCTAATATTTATATGTAATATTGTCTTGAGTTTTTAGTCGGAACTAAACGCCTGAAAACGAATTATATGCTTTTGAAAATTAGATGAATACCGAAATGCTGAAAAATTCTGTATTCTTTTCATAAAATTTAAAGCCATTGCTATTTTGTCGTTTGCAGTCTATTTTGATATGCAGTTTCTACCGAACGTCAATGATTGTTAATTATAATTATTAAGAGCAGTTTTATAAATTTTTAACCAAATAGTAATAACATGAAAAACAATGAAAAAAAGGTGTACGCAGCACCCAAAATTGAGGCGCTCATCGTTGAATTGGAACAGGGGATCGCTTCTGCGTCTACAAACACCCCTGCTATTGACGACTCGTTCGAGCAAGGTACAGGCGGATCCGGATGGAGTGACGATACATCGGGCTTTTAATTATCAGATAGAAAATTATGAAAAAGATTAACTTAATAACATTTAGTAAGCTGGCTGTCGGAGTGATGATAGCCGTTGGGGCCGTCTTCGTTACAGGATGTACGAAAGATGCCAAAGAAGACATCGCTATGCCCGGGGAAGGTACACGTGTCGTAATTAGCGTTGGAGGAATTAATGAAGGTAATTCTGGTTCTTTTAACAAAATTCAAGCCGCTGCAGGTAATGCGGTTGCTTCGGACAAGTCAAACGAATTGATTTCAGCTGACGGGTTTGACGTATTAATTACCCGTCCGTCAAGCTCTGTATCCCAACTTGGTTTCAAAGATAAAATCCGTGCTGCGGCCACTTCATCCGACGGATTGAAAGCAGAAGTGCCAATGACAAATGGAAATGCTTACCGTGTTTATTTACGCAAGCAAGGTGCTACTACATTAGAGTCCGTAGCATTAACCTCAGGTACAGCTGGTTCGATTGCTGTGGAAAAAGGTGCTACTTATGAATGGTTCGCATTGTCCTATAATAGCACTACAGCCGTACCAGAAGCGAATGGAACGGATGTCGTCTTGGAAGATATCAGTAGCTTGCTTTACGCAAAAGGCACGTTTGATGTTGGGACCGGGGAAGGTGACATTGTCGTACCATTAGCAGTTGTATTTAAGCCGCGTGTCACCAAAGCGGTAATTGAAATTAATACGTTAGGCCTGTTCGCTGACGTTGCCTCAGCGGAAGTTACTGTGACTGGGCTGTATGCAGCTCCTGAATCAATAGATGTCGTTTCCGGAGAGCTGACGGGGGACAATTCAACTGCGCAGCCAATATCTTTTAATGATTTCGTAGCTGTCGAGAATTTCGGCAGACAACGTCTAGTTGCTGAGGCGTATGTCGCTGGTAACGCGGACGAAAATATTACTGTAAGCGTATCAAACCTTCGTGTTGATTTGGATAATGGCGATGAAAGAGATTTTGGCACAGCAACATTAACAAAGCAATTTCTGCCGGAGCAAGCAATGGAGCAAAACATAGTGTTGAACTTCATTGAAAGTCCGATAATTACAAATCGCGGTGGAACCACGGTAAGTTGGGCTCGTTCGAATCTTTATTACGAACCTGGTTTTAATACGTATCGTTTTTTCCATACAAATCCTTTCGTATCGACAGAGGACGTCGCCGTTCGAGATAAGAGCTTCTTTTCCTTCAAAGGCCATATTCCTCGTCAATTTGCAGACGCTGATGAGGCGAATCAAAAGGACCCTTGTGCGTTGGTTTATCCGGCAGGCTTATGGAAGACACCGTCGGATGTTGAATTGAGATCGTTAACCTCAACTAACGGGTTAATTGGCGACTTGCTGGGAAACGTTTTAAGCGTACTCTTTCCGGCACCTGGAACTACAGGCGCCACCTTTGGGGATAACTATATCGAGTATGAGATAGAATCGGGCGCGAATCCGGTTTACGGTGAAGCAACTAACAAACTTCGCTTTAACTACAATGGTATTCAGAATAATATATCGGTAGCTTCAGGTTTAGTAGATCTTAGCTTAGGTCAAGTCGGCGAAGTCGCTTCGATATGGTCCAGTGATAGAGTATTAGATGTTGATTTGTTAAATTTAGGCATAGGTGTTGGAGCGTGGGGATATTTAGGAGCGACAGCGCCGGGGGTATTGTTAGCGATTCCTCCACGGCCGGAAAGAGCTATCGGTTCTAGAGGTGCAGGACTATTAAATCTTGATATTTTAGACCTTGGTCTATTGGGATCGGGATTTCAAAATGTGCGTTGCGTTCGTGATGGAAGTTGGGACCCAGAAGCCGGTGACTACAATCCTTATCCTGTTCTTACAGATTTATAGTACTTTTTAGTTGATTTATAATAACATGGCTACCTGATGAATTCGGGTAGCCTTGTTATTTTAGCAGTAATATTAAAAGAATTAGAGGTTTTTTCTCTATTTACATTAATTTTTATCGTAACGTGAAGATGAATTTTTGGTTTTTGCTTAGTGCTGGTTTAGCTTTTATTTTTTCCTGTGCCGAACGATCTTCTCAACAAGGTGATATAATGTCTGATTCATTGGTCGTAGACTCCGTTTCGGTGCCATCGACAAAATCGACTCTAATGTCATATTGGGACAAATTTGATTTCGGAGATATTGCGCGTGTAAAGAGTCCGCAGATTGGAGAACAAAAATTCGTAGATTTTCTTGGAGCTTTGCCCGATGTGCCTGATTCTATTGCGACCAAAGCGATCCAAGCCCACTTGTCAAAAGCTGAAATTAGCTCGATGAGTTTCGAATTCTATATCAATCAATATCAGCGTTATCTTTATGATCCAAACTCTCCTATGCGTAGCGAACTTTATTATGCATCGGTACTCGAGTATTTGCTTGCTTCACCCAAAACGGATGAAACAAGCAAGGTTCGTTATAAAATGTTGCTGAAAATTGTTAGCCAAAATAAACTCGGAAGTACGGCAAATAATTTTAGGTTTTTAGACGCCAAAGGAACTATTAACGAACTTCACAATATCGTAGCGGATTATAAGATCTTGTTTTTTTATGACCCTACTTGCCACAATTGTGAAGGAAAGATTAAAGATCTCGCCAATTCCAAAGCGACTAATGATTTAATCGGAGATGATAAACTCCAAATTGTTGCCATTAGCGTTCACCCCGAACGTAAGCTTTGGGAGGATAATAAACAAATGATACCTGAAAACTGGATCAATGGATTTGATATTAACGGACAAGTAATAGGAAAGGGACTATACAACGTCCTAGCTTTTCCCACAATTTTACTTTTAAATGGCGACAATACAGTATTATTGAAAGATGCTCCGCTTGACGTTACCCTACGTCGGCTGTTTGAGTTAACAGGTAATTAAATTATAAATGCGTTCCAAAGGAGGGATGCTTCTCGCAGAATAATGTCGAGAAGTATTGGAATAGTTTTTATTAAATTGCTAGTAAACGCAGGGTACATGGTGTTTATTTCCGTTAGCAACCTAGATTTGGATTTATAAAGCTCGCAGATAATTGCATATAAATTTGAGAACCCATCCATATTTAGTAAATTCAGCTCGAGATACGTGTTTTACTTTGCTTTTGAAATAATACTAACCTAGAAAACGATGAAGAAGGCTTTTTTGAAGATTAATAATGGTGCATTTTTTGAAACTGTAAAAGAATCTTTGAAAAACGGTGAAAGAGTGAAATTTCCTGTAGCAGGAAATAGCATGCGCCCAGCGTTAAGAAATGGAGATGTAGTATGTGTCAAGCCCTTAAATAACCGAGGGCTTCAGGTCGGTTCAATTGTATTATCTAGCTGGAAAGGAAACTACGTGCTACACCGTCTAGTACGTAAATACGGAGGCCAGGCTGTACTTGCGGGCGATAATAATTTGGTTCAGCTAGAGATGGTAAGTCTAACGGATATTATAGCTGTTGTTTCGGCATGTTACCGGGATGAAAAACTTTTTTCTCATCAAACAAACATAGATCGTATCAAAGGACTAGCGTGGTATTATACGCGTATCGTGCGGCGCATCATTATGAAAATTAATAGAGTACGAAATAAAAGAAATTCTGGATATGAAATTGAGATCTGATATATCCCTACGGAAAGTAGGAAACGAATATATAATAGTAGAGCCCTCTCAGGGAATGGTTGATCTATCAAAAGTTTTTACTTTAAATGAAACAGCGGCGTTCTTGTGGGAGGAATTAAAAGGGAAGGAATTTATGGATAGCGATCTCGTTCAGCTATTGTTAGATAACTATGAAGTCGAGGAGGGGCAAGCGAAGGTTGACGCTTCTATATTACTTCAGACTTTTCGTGAACAGGGGTTGCTAGTGTCGTAAGTTATTTTTGACTCTTCAATGAATACCAATTTTAAATTAGATTCCACGATAAACAAGGCCTTCTTTGAAGCCTTACGAGCGGGACTGTGGAATGTGTCCCCTTGTACAGCTGTATTCGAAGGACTTTCTGCCGAGGAATGGAAATCACTGTATAAAATGTCTACGTTACAGACGGTGGAAGGCGTGGTGTTTGACGGTCTGAAGAAATTGGATGCTGAATTTTTACCCACAAAAGATTTGTTATTGAAATGGGTAGTTCGTCTTCAGCAGATTGAAGAGCGAAATACTTGGATGAATAGAATTATTGCTGATCAAGTGGATGTCTTTGAACGGAATGATTTATTTCCGTTGATGCAAAAAGGTCAAGCGGTCGCACAGTATTATAATAATCCCTTAAGCCGTGTCTGTGGCGACATAGATTGGTGCTTTAGTAAAAAACCCGATTATAATCGGGCTGTAGATGTTTTGAAAAAATTAAAGGTTGAGGTTGCTTTTGGTCATGGTTACAGCCTTTCATACAAATGGAAAGGGTGCGATATAGAGCATCATCAGGACCTTATCGAACTTCGAGACCCTTTCAAGTTGGGTTATCTTAAGAAATTAGAAGATAAGGAAGCTAGTGGACATATGGCTTTAACTGTGCACGGTAATACCGTACATGTTCCAGCGCCGATTTTAAATGTCGTCCTCGTAAATGTCCATATTTTAAAGCATTTGGTAACCTATGGTGTCGGTGCGCGCCAGCTTTGCGATTCTGCAATGTTGTATGATTCGTTGTCCGATCAAATCGATGGCAGATATCTAAAGTCGGTATATAAGAAACTCGGAATACTCAAATGGATATATTCATTACACGATGTGTTAGTGAAACATATCGGCCTTGACCCTGCAAATCTTCCCTTTGCTCAACCTTCGAAGATAGATGCTGATTGGATGATGGAAGACGTGCTTCAAGGAGGGAATTTCGGTTTTTACGATCCCCGTTTCCCTGACGAAGAAAATCCCGGCGGACGGGTTAGTAGAATTCCGCGATTGTGGTATAGCTTCAAAAGGTATTTACCACTTGCACCGCTAGTAACGATATCATCTCCATTCGTTATTCTATTTTCGAAGATTCACCGCTAGTATGACGGAAACCAGTCTGAAATATCAGCTAAAATGGGCCTTTCGGTTTGCCAAACCCTATCGAAGGGAATTGTTGGTTTATTTTTTTCTAGAGATCGCCGCCCTTGCTCTAGGCCTCCTTTTTATTTGGTGGTCAAAACGTACAATAGACTTCGCGGTAACGGACGATCCCGTAGCAATGAAGCGAGCGTTGCTATATGCAATATTGAGCGTTGTGCTTGGAGCGGTCGTGAGTTTATATTCTACCTGGTTAAATGAACGGACGCGGGCTCAAATGCTTCAACGTTTGCAGAAAAATGTCGTACAAACACAGATGCATGCGGTGTGGGGAGTTGT
>NZ_JABMCQ010000310.1 GCF_013179575.1 Sphingobacterium shayense
ATCGGATTGATCCTTATCAATTTCTGCCAAGTTATGCGTACGGAACCGGTACGACCGAGATGTATATTTTTAATGAGTCGGAGATGGCCAAGATATTGGCTGAATCCCGCATCGCGAACCCTGCAGTCACATGGGAAGTAGCCCAGCAGACCAATGTGGGTATGGATCTACAGTTTTTCAATAATAAAATGAGCTTCACGGCTGAATACTTTTATAACCACCGTAAGGATATTCTTTGGCGCAGAAATGCATCAGTTCCGGGCTCCACGGGAATGACGCTTCCAGATGAAAATATTGGCGAGGTGATCAACCAAGGTGCGGAATTCCAGTTAGGTTATAACGGAAAGGCAAACGATTTTATCTACAGTTTCTCGGCTAACCTTTCGTTGAACAACAACAAGATTAAGTTTTGGGATGAGACACCTGGCGTGCCGGAGTATCAGCAGTCGACTGGTCACCCGATGAATACGAGTCTGTATTATAAAGCCATCGGGATATTCCGCGATGAGGCAGCTCTAGAAAATTATCCGCATTGGGCGGGCGCACGGCCCGGTGATGTTATTTTCGAAGACGTTAATGGCGACGGTCAAATAGATGGCCTGGACCGCGTTAGGGTAGATAAAACATCATTGCCGACACATATCGGCGGCTTCAATACGGATCTTTCTTACAAAGGGTTCTCGGCTTCTATATTTTTCCAATGGGCGCTAGGAGCTATGCGCAATGATTACTTCGAGATGCAGGGACAAATTGGTAATTATTTGGCGCGGGATGCTGAGGGAAGGTGGACAGAAGCTAATCCAGACGCAGATAAACCACGAACCTGGAATAGGTACAACGAATATTGGCGTAGCAATCAGAACACCTATTGGTTGCAAAACACGGACTATCTGCGGTTGAAATCGGTGCGACTAGGTTACACCTTGCCGAAAAATTGGATCCAGCGTATACGTGCCTCGGATGTACAACTTTATGTGTCAGGATTAAATCTTTTGACGTTCACAGGGATCGAGGATGTAGATCCGGAAAGTACCTCTAATACCGCATATCCGGCGAATAAGGTATATAATTTTGGCGTTTCGCTAACTTTTTAGTGAGATATAGCAGAAAAATCAAATAATGAAAAAAGAAGTTTTTAAAAGAAATTCTCATAGTATGAAAACGAAGTTACTAGCGGTAATGGGCGCCTTGGCTATGCTGATCAGCCTGAATGCCTGCAATAAGGATTTTTTAGATACCGTATCGCAGGAGGAATTTACCGATGAGGCAGTCTGGACCGATCCAGCATTAGTTGAAACCTTTCTTAACCAGATTTATTTCCGTCTTTATGAGCCGCTGACCGATGGCAGGGGTACCGCAAATATCGTCGATGAAGGCCACTATCGAGGTAATAGCGCTTCGATGCAGTTTAACAACAGCTTGTCAACTCAGGATAACCTCTATGCGTGGGGTTATCAGCGTTATCTTGTCTGGAATGAGTTATACAAGTCTATCCGATACGCGAACGTTTTCTTTAGTAAGGTGGAAGAGGTGCCCTTTACAGGCGAGGTTACTGACGGCAAGTCCGATAAGGATCGATTGACTGGTGAAGCACATTTTTTACGAGCATTTA
>NZ_JABMCQ010000311.1 GCF_013179575.1 Sphingobacterium shayense
ATGCGATAGTATTAATGTCAAGATCGTTGGTAGGCTCATCGAGAATCAGGATGTCGGGATTACCAAAAAGAGCTTGTGCTAATAAGACGCGTACTTTCTCGTTCCCATCTAACTCTTTGACTTGTTTATAATGAAGACCCTCTTTTATACCGAGGTTGCTTAGTAGCGTGGCAGCATTGCTTTCTGCATTCCATCCATCCATTTCCGCAAAAAGACTCTCTAATTCTCCAGCTCGTTCGCCGTCCGCATCGGTGAAATCTTCTTTCATATAGATGGCATCTTTTTCTTTCATGATCTTGTATAGATCTTGATTTCCCATCATAACAGTTTCGAGCACAGTATATTCATCAAACTCATAGTGATTTTGGTTCAATACCGACATACGTTCACCTGGCGTGAAAGAAACCGATCCAGAGGTTTGGTCTACGTCTCCTGAAATAATTTTAAGGAATGTAGATTTTCCAGCACCGTTGGCACCAATGATCCCATAACAGTTTCCTGTTGTGAATTTTAAATTTACATCTTCGAACAGAATGCGTTTTCCAAATCGAAGGCTTAGATTCGATACATTAATCATTAATAAATTATTTTATTATATTTTTAATATTCAAAAGTCTGATTTTCAGCCTTTTCTGTTTATTTTTTTATCAGTGAAATCCGCCATGTCGACAAGGTCGGACAATCTTATTTGTATGTCTTAGCCCGTAATAATTATAACGTCGACCGTATCGGCTGTAATACTGAAATATCACAAAAAGCGGGATGGGTCTTGGAACGTTAAGATCCGGATTAGTAATAAGAAGTCTTCTTAATATTGACACTTCGATCTTGCTTACACGGTTCTATATTACTACCATCCGCACTGATTCGAGCACAAAGATACGATTAAAAAAGGTATTTATCGACATCTACCTCATTGCTGCTGAGTATTGAAACAAGAGCAAAATTGGTGCATCGTTAGAATATTTACCTCATATGGAAAATGAATCGTCAATAAGTTGGTTATATCGAAACGTCGTTCTGGGTAGGACGCTACTAGGCATTTGCATTGTATCGGAAATCTCGAAAAAAGCAGATAAGTGATATTACCGATGTTGTTAAACAAGCGATATGATTCCGCATTTGTTTTCTGACGGAAATTTTCATTTTTTCCGAAAGCGAGATATTTCTCGCTTCTTTTTCTATACCTTTAATGTGAAACGATGTTTCTTATATAATTAATACAGATGGGCAATCAGACACAAAACATAATTCCCGAATTTTTTAAACATTTATCAGAAAGAAATTTAACGGAGTTAATCAAACTTTTTTCAGAGACTATTGATTGGGATGTTCCTGGTGATAAAAGCAAAGCGCCGTGGCTGGGCAAAAGGCGTGGTAAAGCGGAGGTCAGGGAGTTTTATGACTTATTATGGAGGAATACGGAACCACTCTCTGTAACAGTTGATGATACTCTTATTGATAACGATGTTGTAATAATTTCGGGAGACTTTAGTACGAAAATGCTCCAAACAAATAGAATCGTCGATTCTCTATTTTTTATAAAAATCACGATTAAAGATGGATTGATAATTAAATACAGACTATTGGAAGATACTCTCGAGGTCGCA
>NZ_JABMCQ010000312.1 GCF_013179575.1 Sphingobacterium shayense
ACCTCGCTTTTACAACTCTTTCAAAAAGCAAGAAAGAGATAACAAACTACAATAACTTAAATTACAATATGTTACAATTCTTCGATTGTTTAATTTTATAGAAATTTATAATGTAATCCCGTGTTTTCCATTTATATTTCCTCTTCCA
This sequence comes from Sphingobacterium shayense, assembly GCF_013179575.1. Taxonomy (GTDB): domain Bacteria; phylum Bacteroidota; class Bacteroidia; order Sphingobacteriales; family Sphingobacteriaceae; genus Sphingobacterium; species Sphingobacterium shayense. The sequence continues at coordinate 149 of NZ_JABMCQ010000312.1, forward strand.
CAGTACCGAACTAGCACCAAGAAAAAAATAAGAATTAATAGTCGCACACTTTTTTTAACTTAATCTCTTGTATATAAAAGTTTTTCGTATTTTTGCAGTCCCTACAATGTAGGGAAAAGGAGATAAATTAATTAATGGCAAAAAAACAAGAAGCAGAAAAAGAGTTAGCGGCGAAAAACGCAGAGCTACAAGGTGCTGACACTAAAGTAGTGAAAGACACTGAACAAATCGAGTCTGAAGCAGATTCAAAACTAATCGACGAGATCAAATCTAACACTTGGAGTACACCAGAAGGTGATTTCGATTGGGACTTTGATGAAAAAGCTTTCGGTAATTACAGTGACACAGAGCGCACTAAACTGGAAGAGCAGTATGCAGGAACATTCAACCAAATCAACCAAGGTGAGATTATTGAAGGGATCGTTGTATCAATCAATAACAAAGATGTTGTTTTGAACGTTGGTTTTAAATCTGATGGGCTAGTAGCACTTTCTGAGTTCCGCGACTTACCTGACTTGAAAGTTGGCGACACTGTTGATGTGTTTGTTGAATCACAAGAGGATGCAAACGGTCAATTAGTATTGTCACGTAAACGTGCTAAAACACAAAAATCTTGGGAAGCTATCAATGCTGCATTAGAAAACGATGCAATCATCGATGGTTTCGTTAAATCACGTACTAAAGGTGGTTTAATCGTAGACATCAAAGGCGTCGAGGCATTCTTACCAGGATCTCAAATCGACATCAAACCTATTCGTGACTACGATATCTATGTTGGTAAAACAATGGAGTTCAAAGTGGTAAAAATCAACCATGAATTCAAAAACGTTGTCGTATCCCACAAAGTATTAATCGAAGACGATTTAGAAAACCAAAAAACCGAAATCGTTGCGAAACTTGAAAAAGGACAAGTATTGGAAGGTACTGTTAAAAATATCACTGACTTCGGTGTATTCATCGACTTAGGTGGTGTTGACGGTTTACTTCACATTACAGACATTTCATGGGGTCGTATTGAACATCCAAAAGAGGTACTAGCACTTGACCAAACAGTTAACGTGGTAGTATTAGATTTTGATGATGAGAAAAAACGTATCGCTTTAGGTTTAAAACAATTATCAGAACACCCTTGGGAATCATTAAGCACAGATTTAGCGGTTGGTTCTAAAGTTAAAGGTAAAATTGTTACCGTAGCTGATTACGGCGCATTCCTTGAAATCATTCCTGGTGTTGAAGGTCTAATTCACGTTTCAGAAATGTCTTGGTCACAAAACTTGCGTTCTCCACAAGAGTTCTTAAAAGTAGGTGACGAAATCGAAGCAGAAATCTTGACGTTAGATCGCGACGATCGTAAAATGAGCTTGGGTATCAAACAATTGACTCCTGACCCTTGGAAAAACATCACAGAACGTTACCCTGTAGGATCGAAACAATCTGCAGTTG
>NZ_JABMCQ010000313.1 GCF_013179575.1 Sphingobacterium shayense
CCAGCGCTTTGGTAAACCCGTGGTTTCGGTGTCAAATATTAAATACATGCTAATTTCTCTGCCCCTTTCTTCTTGAACAAATCTACAAAAAAATAAGGCCCTTTGATATTCCAACACGGGCAAAAATATTTTATCCGACGCTATCCTAATGAACGCTAGACTAAAACGATTTTTCTAAAATTATCGAGATCGATTGCCGATAGAATTTTTGTTGCGAGAGTGCTCATCAGTTCAAAAACAATTTTTGCTTATATTTTGACAAAATACGATCGCTTATTGCCAGATCAAATTCTCATATTTACGTTGCAATACAGCGTAACACATACTAAACGAATATATATTATGTTTTCAGCAGAAACTTATCAGCGGCGAAGAGAAACCCTAGCAGGTAAATTTAGCGAAGGGATTTTCCTTTTCTTAGGGAATATTGAGCATCCTATTAATTTCGAACATAACGCATACCCCTTCCGTCAAGATAGTACCTTTTTATATTTTTTTGGTATTCAACAGCCAAGCATAGCGGCTATAATCGACGTTGACGAGCAAAAATCCATTGTCTTTGGAGATGAATTCACGATGGACCAAGTCGTATGGGTGGGTAAGTTAGAGACTTTAAAAGAAAAAAGCCATCGATCTGGCATTACGGATACTCGTCCATTTGAGAGTCTCAGCAGCTATCTTTCTCAAGCAAGCAATAAGGGCCGCAAAATTCACTTTTTACCTCCCTATCAGTCTTTTAATAAGATTTTATTGAGCGAGCTTTTAGGTAAATCAATACCGAATTTACAATCATCCAGCGAATTCATTAAAGCAGTTGTCGACTTACGGGCTATTAAAGAAGAACAAGAGCTAAAGCAAATCGAACTGGCTGTCGGCGTATCAACCGAGATGCATCTGCTGGCCATGCGGCTGACCAGAGCCGGCATCAAAGAAGCGAATATCGCAAGTGCAATTGAACATTTTGCCGCCGATCAAGGTTGTAGATTGGCTTATCCGGCTATTGTCACCAAGCACGGTGAGATCTTACATAATTCTTTTCAATTAAATACGATTGAAGATGGTGATATGTTGCTGAACGACTCCGGTGTAGAAACTGCCATGGGGTACGCTGGTGATTTAACCCGAACGTTTCCTGTAGGCAAGCGCTTTAGTACCAGACAATCTGAAATCTACAATGTTGTTTTGGACGCTTTTACTGGCGCTAAGCAAGTGCTTCGCCCCGGTATTAAATTTAAGGATGTCCATCTTTTAGCCTGTCGGCGCTTAGTGGAAGGACTTGGTGCGCTTGGGATTATGAAGGGAGATCCGGATCAGGCTGTTGCCCAGCACGCTCATACCCTTTTCTTTCAATGCGGGTTAGGACATATGATGGGGCTCGATGTTCATGATATGGAAGATCTAGGGGAACAATATGTTGGATACACCCAAGACGAGCCTAAAGACAGTAAGACGTTTGGCTTAAAGTCGCTCCGGCTAGGACGTAGTCTCGAAGCCGGCTTTGTTCTAACCGTCGAACCAGGTATTTACTTTATTCCAGCATTGATCGATCAATGGCAGAGCGAAAATA
>NZ_JABMCQ010000314.1 GCF_013179575.1 Sphingobacterium shayense
TGCTGCAAATGATTCACCTTTATGATATTCACGATCTGCGCACGATAATCCCCTTTAAAAAGCTCATAATAACTTAACAGCAGCCTTCTAACGGCTCGCATCTGGTAATTGTTTGAAATCGAAACTCCATTTTTAGAAAATAGTAATGAGGACTTCTCCTGACCCTGTTGAAGGGTACTCGTACATTGTTGGATAAAACTAACCAGCTGGGTATAGATATCATTATAAGCTTTCTCTTCACGAAACTTCACGTATCTAATCCTCCCCATAAATATGACCGTTATTAGCCAGAAGAACATCCATAAAAAAATAAAAGCTAGAACAATAACATTCCAAATGGTACCGTAAGGCAGGCTAAAATCTATGTTCATATATCCTATCTTAAAAAGTAGTTTATCCGGGTCAACAGCTCACTCGGTGATACGGGCTTTTTCAAAAAATCGTTCGCCCCAACAGCGAAACCATCTTTAATAATATTATCATCAGACAGGTCCGACACAATCATAATTCCGGTTTGAGCATTCCGTTTAGATGCTCGGACCTGCTCAATAATTTCAAGGCCGTTGTAATAGGGAAGCATAAGATCGACCACGATGAAATCATATCTACTTTTCTCAACGAGCGCTAATGCTTCTTTCCCTGAAAGAGCTCCGTCAACTCGGTATCCTTCTCGTTCCATAAAAAATTGCATCATATTCTGGAGGATAATATTATCCTCGATTATTAGTATTTCTTTCATCATCTTCATTTTGAATTTTATCGAAGGAGTTAATACAAAACAAACGATTTAGCCAGTGAGCGGGAACTCATACTGTCGTCGATTGCGCTGAGCAAATGTATTAAGCCTTCTCCGCTATAATATGAAATTGATCGAGTTTATTTTAAAATGTAAATTTCTCTCTACAATATATTTTATCTTGACAAAATAAAATAAAACATAAAAAGATGTCAAAAAGACATTTAAATTAAATTACGACTACAAAAAACAATGGAAACAGGTGTAATATCAAAAATATTTAATAACAGATAAATATTATTAATGATTTACAGAAAAATTGCATAAAATTATCCCATTTAGAATAAAAATTTCATTATAATAACGAAAAAACAAACAGTATGTCAAAATTAATACTGGAGAAGATCAAGTTACTTAACACAATTATCAAGGAAATACACATCATAACACTATATAACTAGAGGTGACGAACAAGATCCCACAACGTTTAGCTAAATTAAATTCATTGGCAGGCTCATTTCGTAGTTCTTTAGCGACAAAAAAACACATCTACAAAAGCATTAAACGAAAGAAAAAACATAAATCGTATTTTAGAGCAAAAATATTAATAAAAAAGAAATATGAAACTCCTAAATAGAAAACTATTATCAACAACATTCTGGATGGCAACGATTTGCATCACAGCCGTTTCCTGTACAAAAGATGGTCCTAAACCCGTAGACGACAGTACCGAAGAAGCACGCCTTGATTTAACTGTTCCGGCAATTATTCCAGAAATCATGATTGAAATCGAGAACAATCAAGAG
>NZ_JABMCQ010000315.1 GCF_013179575.1 Sphingobacterium shayense
TCAGTCTGCAAAAAATTTCATCGAACATCTAGCTGAACGACACGGTTTAGTCGTTAGTCTACCTGAACTTGCGGAAATAAGCACAAACAGTTATCAAGAGCAATTAGATGCTATCATTTCGCAGGGTTGCAAAATTTTAAGTTTTACTTTTGGCAACCTCGACAAACCGAGCATTGATAAGTTAAAAAGTAACCAGATAACGCTTATTGGTACCTGTACTTCAATCCATGAAGCCCGTATCTTAGAGAAATCGGGTATTGACATTATTTGCGTCCAAGGGATTGAAGCTGGTGGCCATAGGGGGAGTTTTTCTAATGAAAATATCCCGCAAATAGGTGGACTATCACTGCTAGCGAAAATTTACGACAGCGTAGGTGTTCCTTTGGTATATGCAGGAGGCATTTACAATGCAAGGACGTTATTAGCTGCCCAAACATTGGGAGCGCAGGGTTTTCAAATAGGCAGTCTTTTGTTGGGTTCCGAAGAAAGCGCTTTAAGGGAATTTGAAAAACAGCGGTTAAGGAGTCTGAAAGAAGCAGACATAGTGCTAACAAAAAGTTTTTCAGGACGTTACGCAAGAGGTATCAGAAATATGTTCATTGAGAGTGTTGAATTAGCCCAACAAATCCTTCCTTATCCATACCAAAATAAACTGACCCAGGAGCTGCGAAATGTGGCAAAGGATAACAGAAATGTCGATTTTCTGAGTATATGGGCGGGGCAGTCCATTAACGAATACAGTGGAACATCTACTACCGAAATCATCGATAGGCTCATTAAGGAAATTGACAGTAAAAATCTATAATAAGTAAATAAGCCATCAGTTAAAATAGATTTATAAACGCGTCCTTATCTTTTATCCTTTCCAGCGTTTGTGTGTCCATAACCAACCGTATGGCTCTTCGTGAATATTTTCTGATAGAAGACCAATATATTTTTGCGTTATTTCGCCATCAGTCGTGGTTTCTGCCTTAGAACATACCGGTGTACAAACCACTTTGTAATGCCCCTTTGACGGCTGGGTTATGTGGAGATAGATAACCGCGGCTTCGCATTTTCGAGCCAACTTTTCCATTCCGGAAAAAACATACGTTTCCTGGTTCAGAAAAGTTAGTCTGTATTTATCATCTTTGATGCTTGGATATTGATCAGCCAAAAAAAGATAGACACTAGACTTTGATTTATCAGATAGCATATGGCGCACAACCGATCCTTCCGATATCAGTTTCATACCAAATCGGGCTCTAATCTTCGCCATTACCGCGTTCATTGCCCCGGACTTAAGAGGCTTATACACAGCATATACTCGATGGCGCAACTTAGATGGCATAATATTCAACATCTCCCAATTTCCACAATGTCCCAAGCAGGCAATGATGTTTCTATTGGAGTTGATATGCTGATCGATTAATTCCAGGTTCTCAAACACTATCTTGTTTTCGAGCACGGACTTTGATGCAGAAATAGCTTTTAGAATTTCAGCGAAATAAACGACAAAGCAAGCATAGAATTTCTTAACAATCGCCTGTATCTCGCCGT
>NZ_JABMCQ010000316.1 GCF_013179575.1 Sphingobacterium shayense
AAGAAAAATCCATCTGCCCACCAAATGTGGATACAACCAGTGTATTGGAATTCAGCCATGGAAAGGCCACTGTTGGGCTATAAACGGTCTCAACTTCAAAATTCTTATAGGTGCGGGGAATATCGATATTGCCCATATTGGAAAGAGTGACGTCATGCCCACCTCGAGTTGACCTCAATAAGGAAATCATTTTTCCAAGAACCGGATGCATTCGCTCTCCCATCCATAGGAGCTCCCGCGCGTTTAATTTTTGGATCTTGCCGGTAAGCTCCGTCTTGATCTGTCTGGCACTGTCTAAAAGACTATTTGAACCCTTTTTCAGCGACAGTTCAACCGTGGGAGCGAACGCGAATAAATGATCTTGTTTAATTTCAGGTATAAACCGGCGAATGTCGACAGGACAAATGACCTTACCCTTGCTGGCGGCGGCCTGCAGCTGCCGAAAAGCATTCATAAATGCCGCGCAAAGTAACGCATGGACAGAAAGTCCGTGAGCTTTACAGCGCTCAATTATATTTGCCGTTGCTACGGAATCAAGCTTCCAGTGGATAACATAGTTATCACCAAGATTTCTTTTTTTACCTTTTAACTGCATAAAAAAGAAGATCCGTGCTAAAAATAGATATAGCTTCGCTTTACGCTTCTTTCGTTTGACATCAAAATCAGCTGGTAAAAACTCATTTACCGAACGAAACATGGGGTAGGATTGTAAATTAACCTCCGAATCATCAAGCAGGCTAAAAAGTTCCCGCATCAGTGTCACGCACGTTGCGCCATCACAAACGCAGTGTGGCATTACCAAGATAATCTCAGAGACGCTATCACCCTTGATCCACAGCACTTTGGCAAGAGGCTTTTTCGGATTATCGAACAAATGCCCCCACTGCTCGCGGGATATCGAAATCCAGTCCTCGTCCGTTTTACGTTCAAGCATGCGAAGCGGTATAGGCTCGATATTTTCTTTTAGAACAAAGACAGGGTGCCCATCCTCCTGGTTCTCTATCACTGTTCTAAGCATCGGGTGCTTTTGTTGAATCTTATAAAGAGCAATATTAAAATTTTCCTCAGGGATATTTCCTTTAATTTTCGCTGCAAACACGCAGTTTAACGGTGTAATGGGATCAACATACATGATCCGTTCTACCAATAGTAGGCTGCGTCTGCTCATGATAGATTGTTTGTAGTTCTTAGTTTAATGGACTTTATTACCTCATCACGGATAGCCTCTGCCTCCCCGTAAGGTAAAAATCCTTCACTCCCAATAAAAGAAAAATCCATTTCACCACGAAATGTTGAGGCGACCAGCGTGGTGGTATTACCTAGGGGACCGATGACCGATGGACTGAATATAGCATCGAGTGAAAACTTGTCGTATTGATGCGGAATCTCAATGCGTCCCAAATTGGAAAACATGCAGTCATTTGTAGATTTACCCCTCTTTAAAAATTTTGTCAAACCTTCCAAATTACTGTGCGAGGATTCCATAATCATCATATTAAGGTAAGGAT
>NZ_JABMCQ010000317.1 GCF_013179575.1 Sphingobacterium shayense
GATCAGAAGAAGCCCAGTGGGTTGATGTCGTAGCTGATCAGCAGGTTCTTGGTCTGCTGATAGTGGTCGAGCATCATCTTGTGGGTTTCGCGCCCGACCCCGGACTTTTTGTAGCCGCCAAAGGCAGCGTGCGCCGGGTACAGGTGGTAACAGTTGGTCCATACGCGGCCGGCCTTGATGCCACGGCCCACGCGGTAGGCGCGGTTGATGTCGCGCGTCCACACGCCGGCGCCCAGGCCAAACTCAGTGTCGTTGGCGATGGCCAGTGCTTCGGCTTCGTCCTTGAAGGTGGTCACACCGACCACCGGGCCGAAGATTTCCTCCTGGAACACGCGCATCTTGTTGGTGCCCTTGAGCAGGGTCGGCTGGATGTAATAACCGCCCGCCAGATCGCCCTCGAGCTTCTCGCTGGCGCCGCCGGTGAGCAGCTCGGCACCTTCCTGCTGGGCGATCTCCAGGTAGCTGAGGATCTTGTCGTACTGCTGCTGCGAGGCCTGGGCGCCGACCATGGTTTCGGTATCCAGCGGATTGCCGCGCTTGATGACCTTGATCTTCTTCATCACCTCAACCATGAACGGCTCGAAAATCGACTCCTGCACCAGCGCACGCGACGGGCAGGTGCACACCTCGCCCTGATTGAAGAAGGCCAGCACCAGGCCTTCGGCGGCTTTCTCGATGAATGTCGGCTCGGCCTGCATGATGTCCTCGAAGAACACGTTCGGGCTCTTGCCGCCCAGCTCCACGGTGCTCGGGATGATATTGGCGGCAGCGCACTTCATGATGTGCGAGCCGACCGGGGTGGAACCGGTAAAGGCAATCTTGGCGATACGTGTGCTGGTAGCCAGCGCCTCACCAGCTTCACGGCCGTAGCCCTGGACGATGTTGAGCACGCCCGGCGGCAGCAGGTCGCCGACCACTTCGGCGAACAAGGTGATCGACAGCGGCGTCTGCTCGGCAGGCTTGAGCACCACGCAATTGCCGGCAGCCAGGGCCGGGGCCAACTTCCAGGCGGCCATCAGCAGCGGGAAGTTCCAGGGGATAATCTGCCCGACCACGCCCAGCGGCTCGTGGAAGTGATAAGAGGCGGTGTGTTCGTTGATCTCTGCGGCGCTGCCTTCCTGGGCGCGGATGCAGCCAGCAAAGTAGCGGAAATGATCGGCGGCCAGCGGCACGTCGGCATTGAGGGTTTCGCGCACGGCCTTGCCGTTGTCCCAGGTTTCGGCCACGGCGAGCAGTTCGAGGTTGGCTTCGATGCGGTCGGCAATTTTCAGCAGCACCAGCGCACGGTCCTGCACGGAGGTTTTACCCCAGGCATCGGCGGCGGCATGGGCGGCGTCCAGGGCCTTGTCGATGTCCTTGGCGTCGGAACGGGGAAATTCACCGATCACCGACGCATCCACCGGGCTGGTGTTTGTGAAGTACTGACCAGAGACCGGCGCGACGAACTCGCCGCCGATGTAATTGCCGTAACGCGGCTTGAGGGTGACGA
>NZ_JABMCQ010000318.1 GCF_013179575.1 Sphingobacterium shayense
TCACCATAAACGCTCTTTTCACGAACCCCCAGTAGGTTTAAATTGGGGCCGTTTATTATTAATATCTTTTTCATCGATTCTCGCTAAACTCTAAAGGTAGACAATCTACTAAATATCTCCATAGAAATTTCGGAATGAAGATCGTAAACCGATACTAAAGACTCCTGACTTCTGCGTTGAAGCCCCTTCAATCTTATTATAACGTTGCGTATATCCCAGTTCAAACCGGAGATTATACTTCGGATTTAAGATATACGATGCTTTCGCATCCAAATAATACAAATCATTTTGAACACCTTGACCAATCTTATTCCCGTACAGTTCCGGAATAGTGCGATAAGATTGGAAAATATCACCGCCCATGTTCGTACCGTCTACAGGATCTGTACCAAAACGACTGTACACCCCTTGCAATGAAAAATCCAAACGGTTCCATGAATAATTTGCAATACCGATAAGTTCTCTAAAATTAGCCCCACGCGGATGTGCCAGTGGTTCGCCGTAGTTACTATAATTAGATATCGACACGAAGTGTTGATAAGTATAAGGTCTAACTACATTATACTCTGCAAGAAAATTTAAATTATTGACATTAAAAATGTCATAACCACGAGCACCTATTTGGGCTCCCCACTTATTGTGAGCATATCCATTTCCTCCGAAAAATTCTTTCGCCGTAAATTCACCTAACAAAAATTGTCCATATGCTGTAACATTCCGCAACACTTTATATTTCGCGTTTAATCCCAAAAACATTTTATCGGGTGAAGTAGAATTATTCGATTCTACTGGTCGAATAAAAATAACGGGGCTTATATAATTAAAATCAAAGCCACGGTGCCCTGCTTGATTGCGATTAGCCCAAACTACAGCCTGGAAAAATCCAACTGACAAACGATTATTTACATTATAATCTAAATATTGAAAAGCTCCCCATTTCGCTCCGTCTCCATATTGACTTCCTGAGTTTAAGGAGTCCACTCTAGGGTTTTCCGGGTCATTCATGTACGCCCAAATCGACGTATACTGGACATTTCCAATTTTGCCTGTAAGTTTCAGATGTGCATAATTTGAAGAGAAATCAGACAATAACAACGATCGGTAGCCGTCGCCAATATGATTTTTATCATAAGCTAAAGTCGTTTGAAAATAATCACTAAAGTCATAGGTCGCACTAGCAGTTGCATACATCCAATCTTTTTTATTGCCAGATAAATGATCTACACCTCCCTGACCAGGTACAACTTGGTTACTTTCCATATATTCTGAAAGGTACCGAGGGAATACCCCTTGATTCTTATAAATACTTGCGTAATATGTAAACTTATCATTAACGGTCCCCCCGACTTGAGCTCCAATCGTGCCAAGCCATGTCGTTCTTTTATCCGAATCGATCATTTCTTTACCGATCACCAATTCGGGTAGGAAGTCCGCATAGAACGAATGATTGTCGTGATTGATTTCGATAAGATGTTCATTAAAAAT
>NZ_JABMCQ010000319.1 GCF_013179575.1 Sphingobacterium shayense
AATGGACCATGGACGGAATCGTATTTTAATAAATGGGCAAGGGTAGTTGTATCGGTCGTGTCATTGATGGCGATTACTGAAAGTTCTTCTTGCAGACCCCGCCGATATATGTTGCGTAAAGTATTACGACCTATTCTACCAAAGCCATTGATTGCAATGTTCATTACTTTGTAAGCTCCGCTAATATAAAACTAATCTCTTTTTCACCTTCCCAGTGGTTTTTAAGTACGCCATCGGCTCCATAAATATAGTTTGCTGGGAACTGCTCCGGAACGTGAATTTTCTGAATAAATTCTTGGTTTCTATCATATAGAACTTCTACGTTTGGTTTATCAACCAACTCTTTGCCAAATGTTTCAAGGAAAGATGCCATCAATGCTGGTTCATTCATCGAAACGAAATAAATGTTGAGATCTTTTAGTTTCTCATAATTCTTAGCGAGAAGTCCCGTTTCATGTTGACAGTGACCACAGTTTGGATCGAATAACATAAAAACCGTAGTTTTCCCGGACGGTATGTCAGCTTTCGTAAATTCGATACCCGATTTTACTTTATAAAATTTAAAATCAGGAAGTTGCTTTGCTACATCTTTGACCAAAGCTGGTGCCTGGGTATTAGGAGAAGGTGATTGAGGATGAGCTGACGACGCATTAGCTTGCGGCTCTTGTTGAACTTGCTGTGTCGCGTTGTTATTTGTGCCTTCTGATTGACAAGCTGTTAAGCTTGAAATCAACGCCAAGGCAACACTGCTGTATAAATATTTTATCATTAGCGTATTTCTTTATTTCCAAAACTAGGAAAAAAACTGACAATGACCTAGCTAAATTATGGGAAATGATATTAAAATGAGCAAGGGCCCCTACCGTCGAGTAGGGGCCCTTGTTAGACTGTTTTGTCTAGTTAAACTTATGGTGTCACTACTTTTGGCTTTGCAGCTTTTTCTTCGGCAAAATCCCCTTTTTTACCTAAATCATACACCGCTGGTGCAGCTAGGAAAATTGATGAATAAGTCGCCACAATGATACCTAATAAAATTGCAAATGAGAATCCACGAATTACCTCACCTCCAAAGACAAATAGTACAACTAATACAAATATAATTGTCAATGAAGTAATGATAGTACGACTCAACGTGGTGTTGATGGAATGATTTACGACTTCTCCAAGGTCAGTGTTTCTACTACGTTTTCCGCTTAAATTTTCACGAATCCTATCAAATACTACCACCGTGTCATTTACAGAATAACCAAGCACGGTTAGAATAGCAGCGACGAAATGTTGATCGATGTCAAGAGAGAACGGTACAATACCATCTAGAAGGGAGAAAACACCCAGGAGGATGATTCCATCGTGAACCGTTGCTATTGCTGCACCTGCTGAATATTGCCATTTGCGGAAACGAACTAAAATATAAATGGCTATAATGATGATTGCAAATACCGCTGACCATATTGCTCTATCCTTAATATCAGAAGCAATACT
>NZ_JABMCQ010000032.1 GCF_013179575.1 Sphingobacterium shayense
ATGTTCGGGTACGCAAGTAATGAAACGGAAAACTATATGCCTTTAGCGTTGGATTTGGCCCACCGCTTGTTATATGAACTTGCCGAACTTCGCAGAGAGAATCGTGACATTACTTATCTACGACCAGATGCTAAGTCTCAAGTTACTCTTGAATATAGTGATGATCATAAGCCACAACGAATAGATACTATCGTAATTTCAACACAACATGATGATTTTGCGGAAGAACCCGAAATGCTAGCTAAGATTACTCGAGACATTAAAAATATATTGATTCCGCGAGTGAAAGCACAGCTTAAGCCCGAGCTACAGAATTTGTTCACTGAAGATATCAAGTTCCACGTGAACCCGACCGGCAAATTTGTAATTGGAGGTCCGCACGGTGATACCGGTTTAACGGGTCGTAAAATTATCGTTGACACATATGGAGGGAAAGGTGCGCATGGTGGAGGGGCTTTCTCAGGGAAAGATCCATCGAAGGTTGACCGTTCAGCAGCCTATGCAACACGTCATATAGCAAAAAACTTGGTAGCAGCTGGTGTATCCGATGAGATTCTTGTCCAAATTTCCTATGCGATTGGTGTTAAAGATCCGATGGGAATTTATGTCAATACTTATGGAAAATCAAAAGTAGGTTTTTCGGATGGGGAAATTGCAAATAAGATAAATGAACTGTTCGATATGACGCCTTTCGGCATTGAAACTCGGTTAGGACTGCGTAATCCTATTTATGCGGAAACAGCGGCTTATGGACATATGGGGCGGACGCCTCAGTCTATAACTAAGTTTTTTGAAAGCTCTACCGGCGAGCAAAAGACTGTCGAGGTCGAATTATTTACTTGGGAAAAGTTGGATTATGTCGATAAAATAAAATCGGCATTTGGTCTTTAGCCGTTCCTCTGTTAAGCTATAAAAAGGAGTTTGTCATTTTATTGACAAGCTCTTTTTGCGTTATTGGTGTGGTATTTCAATTCATTTGGGAATACTGCTCGTTAGGAGAAATGCAAAGGAAATCTTTATCTTTATAAACATTTTGGTACTTATAAGTTTATGCGAAGACGTAAAAGGATTCTGTTTGTGATCAACCCAATTTCCGGTGGAAAGAAAAAGTCGGCATTTAATAAACAGGTATTGGAGGTTCTTGATCTTGAGAAGTTTGATCCTACATTTAAAATAACTGACCATCCGAATCATGCATTTGAACTTGGAAAGTCTGCCATAGCCGAAGGGTATGATGCGGTGGTGGCTGTTGGTGGCGATGGTACCATAAATGAGCTCGGATCGGCTATCCTTGGTTCCGATTTGCCTCTGGGTATAATCCCGGAAGGTTCGGGAAACGGATTGGCTCTGTATTTAGGGATACCTCTAAATGAATCCGCTGCTATCCGTCGTATCAATAGGTTTGATACGGTTGAAGTCGATACCGGTGAGATTAACGGTCGAAGTTTTTTCAATATCGCAGGTTTGGGGTTCGACGCCTCCGTAAGTGATCACTTCGCAACCGAAAATATCAGGGGACCTATTGGGTATTTAAACTCGGTCATTAATGTCTGGAGTAAATTTAAACCGAGCAAATATAAACTTTTCATAGATAAAAAGGAGTATAATCGCGAGGCCTTCATGATTAGCGTAGCAAACTCTCCCCAATATGGAAACAACGCCTATATAGCCCCTCAAGCGTCCATAAACGACGGACTGTTGGACGTGTGTGTGGTACATAAATTTCCAATCTATTTATTACCGAAGATGGTTTTTCATTTGTTTACCAAGAGTGCGGATCAATCCGACTATGTCGAAATTATTCCAGGAAAGGAAATTACTATTGTGCGCGACGAGAAGGGGCCGGTTCATGTCGACGGCGAACCTGTAGAGATGGGAGAAATTTTAGATATCAGTATAAAGCATAAATCACTTAAAATTATTTGTTAGTATGGCAAAGCAGAAGAAACAGCGTTTTGAAGGAATTGTCTATTCAACCGCTGATGACTTTTCGTACACAGAAAACGATGTGGAAGCCGAAGATCAATTGACGCTTCCCCCCAATAAGCAACATCTAAAGGTTCTGTTAGATCGTAAGGCAAGAAAGGGTAAAGTTGTTACAATTGTCCAGGGCTTTATTGGGAATGAAGACGACTTAAATAATCTTGCAAAAAAAATAAAGCAAAAGTGTGGCGTCGGTGGAGGCACAAAGGATGGAGAAATTTTAATCCAGGGCGACTTCAAAGCGAAAGTTTCAGAGCTTTTAAAAGTTGATGGGTACTCCGTGAAATTGGTTGGTGGATAAATACTTACAATCGGTTGCATTAAAGTAGATTTTTTCGTGTTCTTTAGATATAAACTGTAAAAATTACGTTTGTTATTGTTAGATAATAGAGCCAAAAGGCTTTAGCTTCCGTAAGTGAACACTTACTTATTTTTGCATCTTAATGATTGTTTAATTTGCATAAACCAAAAAAAATGGTTTTCATTGTAAAATATATCGTTGTTCGCGGCGTTAAAGCTAGGGGCTAAAACATATTTACACGGGAAGGAAACCGCTGATGGTTCAAAAAATATGTTGCTCATTGAAAGATGTATAAATTAATGCAAAGAAAATTTTATTTTTAACACAAAATAGTATATTTGTTTTGCTTTAACGCAAGATAAGGGCTTGAAGATTGCACAAATTGAATTAAACATTAAATATTAAACAACAGTAAAAATCTAAAAATTAGTAAAATGGCAAACGCACCAAAAACTACTACTCCTGCTAAGAAAGAAAGCGGAAATTCAGGTAATTTATTTGCGAGTTTAGCAATTATCATTTGTTTCGTAATTGGATTCATCGTATACAAATTCGTAATGGGTAACCCTGCAAACTTTATTGATAACAATCCTGAAAACCAACCATTACCAGGTAACTACTTAGGGATGGTTTATCACGCAGGTTTTGTGGTTCCAGTTCTACTTGGTTTATTCCTAATGGTATGGGTATTCTCAATTGAACGTTTTATCGTTATTAACAGAGCTGCTGGTACAGGAAACGTAGGTCTTTTCGTAAGAAAAATCCAGACGTTAATCAACGGAGGAAATATTGATTCAGCTATCTCTGAATGCGATAAACAAAAAGGTTCTGTAGCTAACGTTGTAAAAGCTGGATTGTTAAAATACAAAGACGTATCAGCTAATACAGGTTTAGACGCTGAAAAATCAGTTGTCGCTATTCAAAAAGAAATTGAAGAAACCACTTCTTTGGAAATGCCGATGCTTGAGAAAAACATGAACGTTATCGCTACATTAGTTTCGATCGGTACGTTAACTGGTCTATTAGGTACGGTAACAGGTATGATTAAGGCTTTCTCGGCTTTGGCAACTGGTGGTACTCCAGATTCAGCAAAATTAGCAAACGGTATCTCTGAGGCCTTAATTAACACGGCTACAGGTATTGCTACTTCTACTTTCGCTATTGTTCTTTACAACATCTTGACGGCGAAAATCGACAACTTAACTTATTCTATTGACGAGGCTGGTTTCTCAATCGTGCAAACGTACGCTGCCAACCACAAGTAAAAAGTGATTTTTTTTCTAATTCTTTGTGGAATCTGAAAAAAAAATCATCATTAGATAAAGGAATAAGATTGTTAATTAAAGAAGTAAATTAAAATGGGAAAAGCAAAAGTAAAAAGAGCCAGTACCGCTATCGACATGACAGCGATGTGTGACGTCTCGTTCTTGCTTCTTACATTCTTCGTATTAACAGCAACGGCGCGCCAACCAGAAGTTTTGGTGGTAGATACGCCAGCATCGACTACACCTGATAAATTACCTGACGATGGTTTGGGTATCATCTCAGTAGCTGAGGGCAAAATATTTTTCACTGTTAAAAACCCAACTGTTCGGGAACTTACACTGAAAAACATGTCACAGAAGTACGGTGTTGCTTTTTCTGCAGAGGAGTATGAGAAATTCAAAAAGCTTGACGAGTTCGGTGTTCCAATTAAGAATTTGCGTCAATTGCTATCATTACCTGATGATCAGCAACGTAAGCCGGAAATTCAAACAGGTATACCTGTGGATAGTACCGAGACTGTTACTAACGAATTGTACTCTTGGGTACAGGAAGCTCGTAAAGCAACAGTTGAGTATAACCGATCACGCGAGGGCGAAAAGGGATTCGAGGATCCAGGGCCGATGAAGGTTGCTATTAAAGCAGACGCAGAGGAAAAATATCCAACGATTAATTTGATTATTGAGACTTTACGTAATCAGAAGCAAAACAAATTTAGTTTTGTGACAGGATTAAGAGGTAACGAATAATCGACTAATTTAAAAGTATAATGGCAGAATTAAATCAAGACAGTGGTAAAGGTGATAAAGGCGGCAAAGTAAGAGCCAAGAAAGCCGGCGGTAAAGTCGACTTGACGGCAATGGTAGATTTGGCGTTTTTATTGATCACCTTCTTCATGTTAACTACGTCATTGAACAAACCACAGGCAATGGATGTTGCAATGCCGGATAAGAATAAAATTGATAAAAATGATAATTTGGAAATTGCAGATAATCGTTCAATCACACTCTTATTAGGCTCAGATGACAAGATCTCTTGGTATTATGGTCAATTGGCTACTCCAATTTATCCACCAGCTACGGTTGAGTATGGTAAAGACGGTATTCGCCAAGTGCTACTAAAAATGCAAAAAGAGGTTCCTGCTCGTGCTGGTGGGAAGGATTTGATTGTTGTGATCAGACCTAGCGAAAAATCAATTCATCGTAATCTTGTCGATATTTTAGATGAGATGAAAATTGTTGATGTTAAGCGCTATATGATTTCCGCGATCAACGATGACGAAATAGAGGTATTAAAAAGCGAAGGTCTATTTAACGACTAATCGCATAACAAATTAACATATGTTTGGTTCTAAATTAGATATCTTCAAATCCGAATGGCTAGATGTCGTATTTGCAAATAGAAATAAAGAATATGGTGCCTACGACTTACGTAAGTATTCACCAAAGGCGACCAATATCGCTCTATTTGTTATGATCGTAGCTGTTTTTGCTTTGAGTGCTCCAAAAGTGTTTAATATTAAACTTTTTCCAGATAAACCCGTTGAAGAAGCCCCTGTCATTACTGAGGTGACTTTGGAAGATTTGGAATTACCACCGGAGCCTGAAGAAGAGGAGCCCCTTCCAATTGAGGAAGAACCACCACAACGTATCGCTCAAGAACCGCCTGCAGAAGATTTAGTGCGTTTCCCAGATATTAAAGTGGTTCCAGAAAATCAAGTGAAAGAAGAGGTTGTTTCCCAAGAGGAAATAAAAAAGGAAAATAAGACTCCTGCACGTATTACTTTAAAAGGTACTAAAGGTGCTGCGGGTGTACCTACTGGTGAATTTGGTCCTAAAAAAGTTGAAGGACAGATAACAGGTAGCGCAACAGGAGATCCTGACGGGGGAGATCCCGATAAGATTTTTAGCGCGGTTGAAGTACAACCAGAGCCAATTGGCGGATTGAATGCGTTCCGTAAATGGGTTGGTGATAATTATACCTATCCTCAGGGAGCGATCGATGCAGGCGTGAAAGGTCAGGTTGTTGTTTCTTTCGTTGTAGAGAGGGATGGTTCGTTGACCGATATTAAGGTTGCGAAAGATCTTTCTTACGGTACCGGTCAAGCTGCTATAAACGTTTTGAAAAAAGCGAAAAAGTGGAAGCCAGGGATCCAGAATGGTCGTCCTGTACGTGTAGCGTATACACTGCCAATCTCATTAAACTTACAGCAGTAAGAATGAGTGGCTTAGGTAAAGGCACGAATAAATTTAGACAGAAATCGCCGACCCAGCGATTTCTGTCCATTTTAGGGCTAGCGATGTTCGCATTCTATTTTATTTTAGGGATGTTAATTATTTTTTGGGATAACTTCCCTCTAGATATTGATCCTACTTATAGAACGTTTTTCGGAATATTGCTGATTGCTTATTCATTTATGCGTTTCGCCAGGTTATGGCAAAATAACTTTTTGAACAACCGTTAATCTTTTTTGCTAGACTAAACTATTAGAGGTCTTGTTTACTCTAATATGTTGGTACCACATTTAGTTTTAAAAGGGGTTAATTTTAACAAAATGAAAAGTATCTTCAGTATTTTTATTTGTGTCGCGCTCGTGCTAACGATAGTGAGTTGCAAGCGGTCGAATAAAGCACAATCTGCAAGTTCCGACACAACGCAGGGTGCTAAATCTCCAAATGAGGACATTTTAGTTGGAAGTTTGCAGGTAGCTGTCGATGCTTCTACATTACCACTATTGAAAGAGCAGTCAGAGGTATTTCTGTCTGCTTATCCCAATGCTAAGATTAATTTTATTGCTAAACCCGAATTGTTGGCGGTGAAGGAATTGCTTGCGGGAAATGCCAGCGTAGCAGTTTTGGCCCGCGAATTGAACGAGCAAGAATCAAATTATTTTAGAAACCGATCCATCACCCCTCGTGTCTTTCCTGTATGGAAAGATGGAATAGTTGTCATTGGGAATACTAATTCTGCTGATTCGAGCGTTACTATTGAATCCCTATTTAAGTTGTTAAAGGGAGAGAACGTAGGAAACAAAAGGATCGTTTTTGATAATCTGAACTCAAGCAGTTTTAGATATCTACAAGAACTGGGAAAGATTGAAAAGGTCGCTTCGAATTTCGTCGAAGCTGCGGGTTCAGCGACGGATGTGTTGTCTGAGATTGCGCAGAATCCAAATAAATTTGGTGTTCTAGGGTTTTTAGAATACCAAGATTTGGTTGGTTCTTTTTCAAATAAAAATAATATTCGTATCTTGAGCGTGCAGAATACGCTTGGTGAGGATGCGGATAGCAAGTTTTATTTACCAAGTCAATCAACCATTGCCGCAGGGCAATATCCATTGCAACGTACTTTTTATGTGTTGAATTATCAGCCTAACCTAGGGTTAGGAATCGGATTCTCGGCTTTTTTAACGGGTGATCGAGGACAAAGGATAGTATTACGTTCAGGGATCGTTCCGGCAACAATGCCTGGGCGTGAAATAATTGTACGGGATGAAATTTAATAAAATAGAAACAAAACGTAGAACACGAATAAATTATGACAAACAGCAAATTATTTTTAAGTCTATTAATGGCTGGTGCTACAATCGGTACGGTTAGTGCACAGAGCTTGAAAGATGCGAAAGCTGCTTTAGCTGAGGAGCAATTCGATAAAGCAAAGGACATCTTAGTGAAGTTGACCGAGAAGAAGGCGAAAGATGGTGAGAACTTTTTTTATCTTGGAAAAGTTCATTTGGTTAATGACAAGGTAGATTCAGCTGCGATTGTCTTTAATCAGGGTTTAACCAATGATCCAAAGGAATCTTTAAATACGGTAGGTTTAGGTATAGTTGACTTATTGAAAGGTGACTCAACGGCAGCCGAAACTAAGTTTTCAACCGCGGTTTCGCAACTGGGTAAAAAAGATTATTTGCCTTTATTGTATATCGGAGAAGCGTATAATGATGCCCCGAAACCGAATTTTACGAAGGCGATTGAATATTTGACACAAGCCAAAGCGAAAAATGAAAAAGATCCTGCGATCCTTGTCGCCTTGGGGGACGCATACGCAGGAATGGGCGAGAGCAGTCAAGCGTTTGTAAATTACCGTGACGCGGAATACATGGATCCAGAGTTATTAGCACCAAAGATTGGTCAAGCAGTAATCTCTCGCCGGGCACAAGCGTATGACGTTGTTCTTGAACAATTGAACGCGCTTATCGGCGAAAATCCAGAATATGCGCCGTTGTATCGTGAGCTAGCAGAAACATATTATTTGTCGTCGTTAAAAGCTCCCGAAGATCAATACCGCGAAATCAACTTAAAAGGTGTCGAAGCCTATAAAAAATATCTTAGCTTGACAGGCGACAACTCTGTAGAGGCGAAAACCCGTTATGCGGATTTCTTGGTTTATTCAGGGAATTACGAGGAACTGAAAACCGTTGCTGGAGAATTAGCTAACGCACCGGGTGTGGATGCGAAAGTATTTCGCTACTTAGGTTATATTGCTTATAACCAAGATAAGGATTATGCGAAAGCTGCGGAGCACATGAACACACTGTTTTCAAAAGTTGAGGAAGATCGCCTAATTCCTCGTGATTACCTTTACGCGGGCTTAGCAAACTTAAGCGCTGGCGATTCGATAAAAGGACCTGAACTGTTGAAAAAAGCTATTGAAAAGCAAGAAGAGGAGGATAATTTAGAGACAGAGATTGCGGAAACGGCATTTGCGAAATATCAAGATGGCGAAGTAGAGGAGGCCATTAAAATCTTTCGTATTCCAGCAGCGGATTCAACCTCGGATTACTACTACGATGCGAATTATTATTTGGGATTAGGTCAATATAGTAAAGGATCTAAAATCGTTTCTCCTGGGGCCGACGAAGAGGTAACGCCTGAGTTAGGACAACAAAAGCTGGCTAAAGCGAAGCCGTTTTTAGATGAAGCGGTTGCTGCATTCGGCAAGGTTACGGCTGCAACTAAGCAAGAAGTAATTGACAAATATCAAATCAATGCACTTTATTGGAAAGGCTTGTCTGAGTTAGCGCTAGACAATGTTATGTACGATCCTGAAAATGTAAAAGGCTTATACCTTGATTCATTCACGAAATTACTAGAAGTGATTAAAGCTTCAGGTAAAAATGATGAAACAACTGTTTCATACATAGCTGACGCAAACAATTATATCGCTTATTACTATTATTTCAAAGGTGATAATGCCAAAGCAAAGACTCATTTCCAAGAAACTTTGAAAGTGAGACCAACGGATGAAATTGCTACTCAGTTCGTTGAACAACTTTAACAATAAAATAACAACGAAATATAGAAGGGACTGCGTGCAGTCCCTTTTTTTGTTGGGAAAAAATTATATATTTGTTATTGAGAACAGATAATAAACTAATAGTTATGGAAAGTGTAAACCTAAGTAGCACTCCAGTAGATTATATACCTATTTTAATACAACTAGGTGTAGCAGTTGGATTTGGTGTTTTAACGATTGTAGGTACTCATTTGATTGGGCCTAAAGTTCGCAATGCGAACAAATTGTCAGCATTTGAATCGGGCGTAGAAGTTGTTGGCAATGCGCGACAACCATTTTCTATTAAATACTTTTTAGTCGCAATCCTGTTCGTAATATTTGATGTTGAGGTGATTTTTATGTATCCGTGGGCAGTAAATTTTCGTGAGTTTGGTGTAGAAGGTCTAATTGAGATGTTCATTTTTATGGCGCTGTTGTTGGCTGGATTAGGATATGTCATCAAGAAGAAAGCTCTGGATTGGAATTAAGGCAAACGCGATGAAGTACTGGTTAACAAATCCAGGCTTCCTTTATATTTTACAACCATTGCATGGGCATCGTGCTGATGCCTAACTTATAGGTGTGTGTTTTGCATTTAATTAACTGCTACCGAGCCTATTCACTCCCTCCATCATTTAGTATTTATATAAACCAAAAAACGATAGTCATGAGTAAAGTGACATTGGCTGAAGCGCCTCCAGGAGTAGAGGGAGCAGGATTTTTTGCAACATCCTTAGATAAGGCAATCGGATTAGCGCGGGCAAATTCATTATGGCCGTTACCGTTTGCTACTTCGTGTTGTGGAATTGAATTTATGGCAACAATGGGGTCAACATATGATTTGGCCCGTTTCGGTGCTGAACGGCCAAGTTTTTCTCCACGTCAGGCAGACATGCTTTTGGTGATGGGAACAATTGCTAAAAAGATGGCTCCGGTGCTTAAGCAGGTATATATTCAAATGGCAGAACCTCGTTGGGTGATTGCTGTAGGTGCGTGCGCTTCGAGTGGTGGAATATTTGATACCTACTCGGTGCTACAAGGCATTGATGAAATTATCCCGGTTGACGTATATGTACCGGGCTGCCCACCTCGACCGGAAGCGATTTTAGATGGTGTGTTAAGACTGCAGGATATTGTTAAAAGCGAGTCGTTGAATCGCCGAAACACACCTGAGTATAGGGCATTATTAGAGAAGTACGGTATTCTAACGGAGATTGAAAATGGGTAATTTAGATAACCAATATATAATTCGTCGTTTGCAAGAAGATTTACAATTCGATGTGCACGTGATTGGTGAATCGTTTGGATTGCTTAGTCTTGGCACCAGTAAAGAAAGAATTATCGACCTATTGAAGTTTCTTAAAGAAGATGATACGCTAGGATTTAGCTATTTGACCGACATCACAGCAGTACATTATCCTGGGTTGGCACTGCCATTTTGTATTGTCTACCATTTACATAATCTGGTTGAGAATGTACGCATTCGCGTTAAAGTATTTATCGGAGGCGAGGTTCCTTCTATACCGACGGCAACCGTACTATGGCATGGCGCAAATTGGATGGAACGAGAAACTTACGATTTCTTTGGAATCGATTTTCAAGGACACCCAGATTTAAGGCGCATATTGAATATGGATGACCTAGAGGTATTCCCTATGCGCAAGGAATATCCTTTAGAAGATCCGAATAGAGTGGATAAGAAAGATTTTTATTTCGGTCGTTAAATTAAAAAGGACATAAAAAATGACAAAACCGATCACCAAGATAACCCCGAATACCGCCGCTTTTTTTGATAATGACCCACAAGATGAGTTAATAACTCTTAATCTAGGTCCAACGCACCCAGCAACGCATGGCGTGTTTCAAAATGTGTTGCAAATTGACGGGGAACGTATAGTAAGTGGTGTTTCGACGATAGGATATATTCATAGGGCATTTGAAAAGATTGCTGAGCATCGACCTTTCTATCAAATTACACCATTAACAGATCGACTTAATTATTGTTCTGCGCCGATAAATAATATGGGCTGGCATATGACGGTGGAGAAGTTGTTGAAGATCGAAATCCCGAAACGCGTGCAATACATGCGTGTAATTGTGATGGAATTAGCAAGAATCGCCGATCATATAATTTGTAACGGTATCCTCGGTGTTGATACAGGTGCGTTTTCAGGTTTTTTATACCTTATGCAGGAGCGAGAATTTATTTATGAAATCTTCGAGGAAATCTGTGGGGCACGTTTGACGACTAATATTGGTAGGATAGGTGGATTTGAGCGGGATTTTAATGAAATTGCGTTTGCCAAAATTCATGAATTTTTAAAACGTTTTCCTCCAGTATTAGAAGAATTTGAGAATCTTTTTGTACGAAATAGAATATTTATAGAAAGAACTTCAGGTGTTGCTGCTGTTACTCCGGAGGACGCTTTGAGCTACAGCTGGTCGGGTCCCATTTTGAGAGCTACGGGAGTGGATTATGATGTGCGGGCCGTTTCGCCGTACTGTTCATACGAGGAATTTGATTTTGAAGTTCCTGTCGGTACTACCGGAGACGTATACGATCGTTTTATGGTTCGTAATGCGGAGATGTGGCAATCCCTTCGGATTATTCAGCAAGCATTGGATAAAATAGCAAGTGAACCTGCGGGTGTATTTCATGCAGATGTTCCTGAGTTTTATTTACCACCAAAAGAACAAGTGTACACCAATATGGAGGCATTGATTTATCATTTCAAAATTGTGATGGGCGAGTGGGAGACTCCAAAAGATGAAGTCTATCATTCTGTCGAAGGGGCCAACGGAGAGTTAGGGTTCTACATGATACACGATGGAGGAAGGTCTCCGTACCGGTTGCATTTCCGAAGACCATCATTTATCAATTATCAAATGTTTGCGCCCATGAGTAGTGGAATGCTTATTTCAGATGCGATAATCAACATGAGTAGTTTAAACGTAATTGCAGGAGAATTAGATGCTTAGTGTTCAAGAAAATATGATAGTTGAATTTTCAGCAGAACTTCTTACGCAGTTCGCTGAGATAAAAGGTCGTTATCCCGAAGGTAAGCACAAATCAGCTTTATTACCAATTTTACATGTTGTGCAAGCGGAGTACGGCTGGTTGAGTGTAGATGCGATGACCAAGGTTGCTGTATATCTAGATATTCAACCGATAGAGGTGTTTGAAGTAGCGTCTTTCTATTCGATGTTTTTTTTACAACCTAAAGGAAAATACGTTTTGGAAGTTTGTAGAACCGGCCCGTGTTGTCTAGTTGGTGCGGAGCGGATAATGAAGCATATCGAAACTAGGTTAGGTGTTAAAGAGGGGGAGATTACTCCAGATGGTAAGTTTTCTTGGCGCGGAGTTGAGTGTATTGCTGCTTGTGGTTTTGGCCCAGTTTTACAAATTGGCCCAGAATATACCTTCCACGAAAATTTAACCGAAGATTCTGTTGATCAGTTGATTGCTGATTTAAGGCAAAAACTACAAACGAACTAATATGGCACGTAAGTTATTATTAACACATATCGATATACCAGGTATAGAGTCATTGGAAGTATATCGTAAAAATGGTGGATATCGTTCCGTGGAAAAAGCATTGAAGACAATGTCGCCTGATGATGTCGTTGAGGAAGTTAAGAAATCTGGATTACGAGGACGTGGCGGTGCTGGATTTCCGACAGGTATGAAATGGGGATTTCTTGCTAAACCAGAAGGTGTACCTCGTTATTTAGTTTGTAACGCTGATGAGTCAGAACCAGGAACATTCAAAGACAGGTTTTTGATGACAAAAATTCCGCATGCGCTTGTTGAAGGAATGATTGTTTCCAGCTACGCTCTGGGTGCGAATGTTTCTTTTATATATGTTCGCGGAGAGATGATGCCTCAAATTCGAATTCTGGAAAAAGCTATTGCAGAAGCGAAAGCATCAGGTTTTTTGGGGAAGAATATATTAGGATCAGGATACGATTTGGAAATACACGTGCAACCAGGCGGTGGCGCATATATATGTGGGGAAGAGACTGCATTGTTGGAATCTTTAGAGGGTAAACGGGGGAATCCACGTATTAAACCTCCTTTTCCTGCTGTATCGGGGCTTTATGGTTGCCCTACCGTTGTAAACAATGTTGAATCGATCGCAGCGGTTGTTCCAATTATAAACGAAGGAGGCGACGAATATGCTAAAATCGGGATTGACCGTAGTACAGGTACAAAGTTAATTTCCGCTTCAGGAAATCTCGTCCGTCCCGGGGTATATGAAATTGAATTAGGTCTTTCTGTTGAAGAATTTGTGTATTCAGAAGAATATTGTGGCGGTATTGCAAGGGGAAAGCGCTTAAAAGCAATCGTTGCAGGAGGGTCTTCCGTGCCTATATTACCAACGAACCTGGCTTTAAAAACCGCTAAAGGCGAATCTCGACTGATGACTTATGAATCGCTGGCCGATGGAGGATTCGTAACGGGTTCTGCGATGGGTTCGGGAGGATTCATTGCTTTCGACGAAGATCAATGTATCGTGCGCAATACGTTAAATTTTACGCGTTTTTATCATCATGAAAGTTGCGGGCAATGCTCGCCTTGCCGTGAAGGAACAGGATGGATGGAGAAGGTTCTTCATAGGATAGAATACGGGGGAGCGAGTATTGCGGATATCGAGTTACTTTGGGATATACAGAAGAATATAGATGGAAATACGATCTGTCCACTCGGGGATGCTTCAGCGTGGCCAGTGGCGAGCGCTATTCGTCATTTTAGAGATGAGTTCGAATGGCATATTTTGAACCCTGAGGAATCGCAAAACAGAAATTTTGGTTTGGCACATTATGCCGACCCGTTATTACCTGTTTCCTAGAACTAAAGAGCTTTTTTTTAATTTTTTACATAGTAAAATGGCTGAAGAAGGAAAATTTAAAGTAACGATAGACGGCATACCGGTTGAGGTAGCACCGGGAACAACGATATTAAATGCAGCGCGTTTGATTGGAGGCGATATTGTACCTCCTGCGATGTGTTATTACTCTAAGTTGGAGGGCAGCGGAGGTAAGTGTCGTACGTGCCTGGTAAAAGTGTCTAAAGGGTCGGAGAAGGATCCTCGTCCGATGCCAAAATTGGTCGCTTCTTGCCGAACTACCGTGATGGACGGAATGGAAGTGGCAAATATCACCTCTGATGAAGTGCTAGAAGCGCGCAAGGGCGTGGTGGAAATGTTATTGATTAATCATCCTTTAGACTGTCCTGTTTGTGATCAAGCGGGTGAATGTAAATTACAGGATTTGAGCTATGATCACGGTGCTGAGCAAACACGCTATGAATTTGAACGGCGCACTTTTGAGCGAATAGATATCGGAGATAAGATTCAGCTTCATATGAACCGCTGTATTTTGTGTTACCGCTGCGTATACGTCGCAGATCAATTGACTACGCAACGTGAACATGGTGTGTTGAGTCGTGGTGACCATTCGGAAATATCTACGTTTATTGAAAATGCGTTAGACAATGACTTCATTGGTAACGTGATTGATGTTTGCCCTGTTGGTGCACTGACAGATAAAACGTTCCGCTTCAAAAATAGGGTATGGTTTACCAAGCCGGTCGACGCACATCGCGACTGTCCAACCTGTTCAGGTAAAGTCACCTTATGGTATAAAGGAGAAGAAGTGCTTCGGGTGACCGGTCGGAAAGATGAGTACAACGAAGTCGATGAATTTATCTGTAATACTTGTCGTTTCGATACGAAAAAGACCGTTGATTGGGTGTTAGAGACACCGACGAGTATAGACAAGGAATCCGTTATAACAGCTAATCATTATACGACTTTTTCTCCTCCACCGGTTATTAAGAAAAGTGCAGAGCTACAAGCTGCTAATGAAGAACAATTGGCGAGAACTGAACGATTAAAATAACCACGATTATAACATGGAAACAGCTTTTATTTTAGAGAAATTGATATTAGTGGTTATCGTATTTACGATTTCACTTGTTATTGCTATGTATTCAACGTTGGCAGAACGCAAGATCGCAGGTTTTATGCAAGATAGGTATGGTCCCGATCGAGCAGGTTTTGGTGGGATTTTGCAACCACTTTGTGATGGTGGAAAATTCTTTTTTAAAGAAGAAATTATACCAGCAGGAGCTCATAAAACTCTGTTTATAATCGGGCCAATGCTGGCTATCATAACTGCATGTATCAGCTCTGCCGTAATACCTTGGGGAGGTAGTTTAACAATTGGCAACCGCGAGGTTAGCCTTCAAGTCGCTGATATAAATGTCGGTATTTTATATATTTTCGGTGTAGTTGCATTGGGTGTTTATGGCATTATGATAGGTGGATGGGCTTCGAACAATAAGTTCTCATTGATGGGCGCTATTCGTGCAGCATCCCAAAGTATCAGCTATGAGATTGCTATGGGACTTTCTATTATTGCGCTATTAATGGTGTCCGGTACGCTTTCGATGAGTGAAATTGTTGCACAGCAGTCTGGTTTTGTCAATTGGAACATTTGGGTGCAACCTTTAGGTTTTTTGATATTTATCACTTGCGCATTTGCAGAATGTAACCGGGTGCCTTTCGATTTGCCGGAATGTGAAACAGAGCTTGTTGGTGGCTACCATACAGAATATTCCTCAATGAAATTGGGGTTATACATGTTCTCTGAGTACATTAACATGTTTGTTTCTTCCGCGTTGATGGCGGCATTATATTTTGGAGGATATAATTTTCCATTCATGCACGAGCTGGGCCTCTCGGACAACTGGATTACCATTATTGGTGTATTAGTCTTTTTCTTTAAGATTTTTGGATTCATCTTCTTCTTTATGTGGATTCGTTGGACTTTACCAAGATTTAGATATGATCAACTAATGAACTTGGGGTGGAAAATATTAATTCCTTTGGCGATAGCAAATATCGTGTTAACCGGGGTGATTACTGTTGTGAAAGATTCCTATTTCGGCTAGCGGTATATGGATCGGATTAATAGATAAAGAATAGGATAAAAGATTTAACTATGCAATCATTATCAAATAGAAAGAAAGTAATTGAGCAGAAACCAATGAATTTTTGGGAGCGGATATATCTGCCTGCAATCTTCAAAGGTTTGGGTATAACGATACGTCACTTTTTTAGAAAGATACCTACAATAAAGTATCCGGAAGAGCAAAGACCATATTCTAAGAACTTTCGTGGTCAACATTCTTTAAAGAGAGATGAGCAAGGTCGTGAACGTTGTACCGCTTGTGGGTTGTGTGCGCTGTCATGTCCCGCCGAAGCGATAACAATGACTGCTGCCGAACGTACAAATGAAGAAACCCATCTTTATCGTGAAGAAAAATATGCCTCCGTGTATGAGATTAATATGCTACGATGTATTTTTTGTGGGTTATGTGAGGAAGCGTGTCCTAAAGAAGCTATTTATCTAGACGGTCCACATGTTACCGCAGACTATCTACGTAAAGATTTTATATACGGGAAAGACAAATTGGTGGAGCCCAAGTTTGATATAACGATGTTGACTCAAGAAAAATCAAATTAGCATGTCTGTATTTTATCTAGTTGCATTTCTAGCAATTTTCTTCGCATTGATGACGATTTTCACAAAGAATCCTGTACATAGCGTTCTTTATCTGGTAATCACATTTTTTACGTTGTCTATTCATTACATTCTGTTAAATGCTCAGTTCCTCGCTGTTGTTAATTTTATAGTATATATGGGGGCTATTATGGTGTTGTTCCTGTTTGTCCTGATGTTACTAAATCTCAATGCAGAAACTGAACCGATGAAATCAAATTTGGTAAAGATAATGGGTGCGATTGCAGGCATGTGTTTGATAGCAACTCTTTTAGGCGCCTTTCGGGTAATTGAACCTTCGAATCTTATTGTTCAAGGGGATGCTGAGGTCGGTCTAGTAAAGAATCTGGGGAAGGTATTATTTAAAGAATTCTTACTTCCTTTTGAGATCTCGTCGATATTGTTATTGACGGCGATGGTAGGGGCAGTATTATTAGCAAAAAAAGAGATTAGAAAAGCGTAATGGAAGGTATTGTAACACAAATTCAGGGAATTCCACTCGACCACTACATCATATTTTGTAGTATCATCTTCGCTATCGGAGTTACGGGTGTGCTTATACGACGTAATGTAATTATCATTATGATGTCGATAGAATTGATGTTAAACTCTGTAAACCTGCTTCTGGCCGCTTTTTCCGCTTACCGGGGCGACGCGAGTGGACAGGTATTTGTCTTCTTCGTAATGGCTTTAGCTGCAGCGGAGGTCGCCGTCGGACTTGCTATTATAATCATGGTGTATCGAAATACGAAATCAGTTGATGTGGAACCACTCAGCAAACTGCGTTGGTAATTTATTAGTTATATAGAAAGAAAATAGTATGTCGGAATTAATTTGGCTGATACCTTTGATACCTTTTTTAGGTTTTATTTTTAATGGTTTAACCCGCGGACATATCCCTAAACCTGTTCATTCGATTGTGGGAAGCGGTGTTGTATTAATCTCCTTCGTTTTGAGTATAGCCGTATACCTTGAAATAGCAGCTTTGAATTCGAGAGGAGAAAATGCATCGATCCTAGTTCATCTGTTCGACTGGTTTTCCGTAGGGAAACTTCATGTAGCACTTTCTTTCTTGATTGACCCTTTAAGCGCGTTAATGCTGTTAGTCATTACTGGAGTCGGTTTTCTAATACATCTATATTCGTCTAGCTATATGGCGCACGACGAGGGTTTTGGTAAGTTTTTCGCTTACTTGAATCTTTTTATATTCTTTATGACCATTTTGGTACTTGGTTCCAATTACTTGGTTATGTTTATTGGATGGGAAGGAGTCGGTTTATGTTCCTATCTGCTTATTGGGTTTTGGTTTAAAAACAATTCGTATGTTAAAGCGGCGAAAAAAGCATTTGTGATGAATCGAATAGGCGATCTCGGCTTCTTGATCGCGTTATACTTTATATTAGAAACGTTCGGAAGCTTAGAATACAGTATTGTATTTGAACAAGCAGTTAGTTTTCCTGTAGGCACCTTCTCGGTATTAGTTATTACATTACTGTTATTTGTTGCCGCGACTGGGAAATCTGCTCAGATTCCGTTGTTTACGTGGTTGCCTGACGCAATGGCGGGACCTACACCGGTTTCGGCATTAATTCACGCCGCCACAATGGTTACTGCAGGGATCTATATGGTGGTTCGTTCAAACATCCTGTTTGTGCTTTCTCCAACGACGATGGACATTATGGCGATTATTGGATTGGTAACGGCATTGATAGCTGCATTTATTGCGCTTACGCAGAATGATATTAAAAAGGTATTGGCATATTCTACTGTGTCCCAACTAGGGTACATGTTTTTAGGCCTCGGGGTAGGTGCGTTCACCGGGGCTTTTTTCCACGTATTGACTCATGCATTTTTTAAGGCACTGTTGTTTTTGGGGGCAGGTTCAGTCATTCATGCAATGCATGACGAGCAGGACATGCGTAAGATGGGTGGGCTACGTAAAGCTTTGCCCGTTACATTCGCAACGATGTTAATTGGTACTATTGCGATCAGTGGGATTCCCCCACTAGCTGGATTCTTCTCTAAAGATGAAATATTGGCTCACGCTTTTGCTTATAGTCCATTTGTTTGGGGAATAGGGTTGCTAACAGCACTTTTTACAGCTTTTTATATGTTTCGGTTGCTTTACTTAACCTTCTTCGGAACGTTTAGAGGTACTGAAGCTCAGAAGGGACATTTACATGAATCTCCGTGGCAAATGACGCTTCCCCTTATCTTACTCGCATTTTTATCGCTTGTAGGAGGGTTTATTAATGTGCCGGGTGCGCTTGGAGGTAACCATTGGTTAGCATCTTTCTTAAGCCCAATTTTAGATGCTTCGAATGTGCATACGGCACCGTTATCCCTTAGTCATAGTACAGAATATATATTGATGGCAACATCTTCCCTCAGTGCGATCGTAATGGCTTTATATGCATATAATAAATATGTGATCAAACAGGGAGTTCCGTTAGAAGACGGGAAACAGATCGGCGGATTATACCAACTTTCGTATAATAAACTTTATTTCGACGAATTCTACCAAGCGGTTATTGGAAGACCCTTGAAATGGCTCTCGTTAGTCCTGTACAAATATATTGATAGACTTGCTATAGATGGTTTTATAAATGGCTTAGGGCAGTTTTTTTTTACAACTGGGAAAGGGCTTCGTCAACTGCAAACCGGTCAGCTTGGTTTTTATTTGATGATGATGGTAATTAGCGTAATTGTAATATTGATTTACGGAATTTTTAGTATTTAATTGGAGCGAAACATGGGGAATATAGTTATTACATTTTTACAGGCAGGGATTTTTAAAACTTTAACCTTCTAATGGACAATCTATTTATATTACTGCTAATACCTGTTATCGGTGCGGTCTTCCTATCGTTTATAAAGGAAACAAAGACAGCAAAATGGTTAGCATTGTCAATAGCACTTTTGGAGCTCGGGTTAACCATTCCGTTTCTATGTCATTTTATTCCCGACGCGAGTATCCAATTTGAACAACGTTTCACATGGATTATGTCTTTG
Source organism: Sphingobacterium shayense (assembly GCF_013179575.1). Lineage (GTDB taxonomy): Bacteria > Bacteroidota > Bacteroidia > Sphingobacteriales > Sphingobacteriaceae > Sphingobacterium > Sphingobacterium shayense. The sequence goes on from NZ_JABMCQ010000032.1 coordinate 19,403, forward strand.
GGATTAGACTTCCATATTGGACTCGATGGCATTAGTCTTCCTTTGGTATTGTTAACTAACGGTCTGATACCATTGATTGTCCTCTCATGTTTTGGGAAAAATTATAAAGGTAGTTTCTTTGCGCTAGTTTCCTTTATGCAATTTGGCTTACTGCTTGTTTTTGTGGCGCTGGATGCATTTTCGTTTTATGTCGGTTGGGAAGCTGCTCTTATCCCGATATATTTTATCTGTGCGCTGTGGGGAGACGGTGACCGTATCAATGTCAATCTTAAATTTTTTGTCTATACTTTTTTCGGGAGTTTATTGATGCTTGTAGCATTGGTATTCTTATATAACCAAAGTGCGATAAATAGCTTGGAATGGACGGCTCTTACATCCCTTGAATTGTCTGAAACGACTCAACGATGGTTATTTTGGGCCTTTTTTATTGCATTCGCGATTAAAATTCCGGTGTTCCCATTTCATACATGGCAACCGAATACCTACACGCATGCTCCTGCGGGAGGAACAATGCTTTTGGCGGGCATCATGTTGAAGATGGGGGTGTACGGATTAATCCGTTGGCTAATGCCAATTGCACCGTTTGGTGTGGTTGCCTATGGCCAAATTATTATGGCGCTTTGTGTAATTGGGGTCGTTTATGCCTCGATAATTGCGTTTAAGCAGGACGACGCAAAGCGTTTAATAGCATACTCTTCTATTGCTCACGTTGGTTTGATTACTGGTGGCGTATTTTCTTGGAATCTGGAAGGCTTGCAAGGCAGTATTTTGCAAATGGTGAATCATGGTCTTAGCGTTGTTGGAATTTTCTTCGTAATAGACGTAATTCATGATCGTACAGGAACAAGGTTGTTAACGAACTGGGGAGGTTTGGCAATGAAGGCTCCTCGCCTCGCTTGGCTATTTTTGCTCCTCGTAATGGGGGCGGTGGGATTGCCGTTAACAAACGGTTTCATCGGCGAGTTTCTTTTATTAAAAGGAATGTTTGATTATGGTGTTTGGTTCTCTGTTTTCGGGGCATTGACACTTATTTTGGGGGCAGTTTATATGTTGCGGTTTTATCAAAAGGCAATGCTAGGGCCATTACCAGAGAAACACACGTCATTTAAAGATATTCATGGATACGAGCTTATAGTACTGCTTGTCATCGGTTTTTTTGTCCTCTTTTTAGGTGTGTGGCCGAGAGCAATTCTGGAACTTTCAGAGGCATCTGTGGTGAATTTATTGAATCAAATTAAATTTTAAACACGATTATAAATTATTATGGGGGCGATAATTACGTTATCTATTTTGGGCATTATCTTATTGTATTTGGGACTTTACAATGCAAAAAAAGCACTGTTGCCGGTAACGCTTGTTGGATTAGTTGTGGCAATAGGCTTCTATTTAGCTCTTTGGAATGAGGCTGCAAATCCAATTTTTAGTGGGATGGTCGTGTTTGATCATTTGGCAATAACCTTTTCCATTTTGTGTCTTGTTATCACAGGGTTGATCTTATTGTTATCCAAAGAGTATTTTCGGTCGATAAGCGAGAATATTGCGGAATACTATACATTGATACTGTTTTCTTTGGTTGGAGCTTTACTCGTTAATTGCTACCATAATTTTGCAATGTTGTTTATCGGGATTGAAATTATGTCGGTCGCGCTATACATTCTCGTTGGTATACGCAAAACGGATATAGCTTCGAATGAGGCGTCGCTGAAATATTTTTTAATGGGCGCATTTTCGACCGGTTTTTTACTTTTCGGTATCACATTGATGTATGGAGCTTCTGGGACTTTTGATTTGGCTGGTTTACGAAACTACGTGAACGGTGTGACAACAGTTTCTCCGCTGTTTTATGGAGGTATTCTGTTGATGCTTTGCGGTTTATGTTTCAAGATTGGTGCTGCTCCATTCCACTTTTGGACACCGGATGTATACGACGGAGCGCCGATCCTGATAACCAGTTTTATGAGTACGGTAGTAAAAATCGCCTGTTTTGTTGGTTTTCTTCGTTTATTTAGTACGGTGCTAGTTCCTCTAGATACTTTTTGGACTCCAGTATTGTTAACTATCGTGATTATAACTTTATTTACAGGTAATATTACTGCGTTAATGCAGTCTAGTTTTAAACGAATGATGGCCTATTCTAGTATTTCGCATGCGGGGTATATGCTTTTTGCCATCGTAGCTGTGACCATCAACTCTGGATCAAGTATCTTGGTTTATGCTACTGCATACGGTTTGGCATCAGTAATAGCTTTTGGTGCTCTTATATTAGTGAAACGCCGGACAGGATCTGACCATTTTGAGTCATTCAACGGATTGGCTAAACACGACCCTTGGTTAGCAATTGTTTTAACAGTAGCAATGCTATCATTAGCTGGAATACCATTGACGGCGGGTTTTATAGGTAAGTTCATGATGTTCAATCAGGCAATGAGCGCGATTAATGTGACATTGTTAGTCTTCGCGGCGATAAATGCAGCGGTAGGTGTTTACTATTATTTGCATGTGGTGGTAAACATGTATTTTAAAGATCCTGCAGAAGAATTTGGTAAAGGATTAGACATATCTGTTAATTACAGGGTAGTATTGACGATTGCGGCACTCTTAACTATCGTTCTTGGAATTTATCCAGATTTTATTTTATCGTTCTTGTAGTGGTTAGTTTATAGCTTATCCTCGAGTTGTTCTTTTTTTAAGGACAGCCGTTTGTTTGCTTTATATATTTTCACTGCCATTAAGAAGTATACCAATAGTAATGGGCCGAATACGAGTCCCATAATTCCAAATAATGGGAGCCCTATAATGACGCCGACCACAGTAATTAACGGATGAATGTCACCAATCTTTTTGGCAATGATAAGCCGAAGGAGATTGTCTATGTTAATTACTAATCCGAAACCCCAGAGCAGTAACCCAATCCCCTGCCACGTTTGCCCTTGAGATAATAATATTAATACCGCAGGAACGAAGATAAGCGGTGGTCCAAGCAATGGTATAAACGAAAGTATAGCGCAGATGACACCCCAAAACAGAGGGTCGCTTACACCAAAAATAAAGAATCCAAGGGATAAACATGCGCCCTGAATAATGGCTATGAATGTCTGTCCGATGATATTTGAGTAAGTGACGTTTTTGAGCTCTGTACCGAAGCTTATTACTTGCTCTTCATCAAAAGGCATGTAATGGGTTAGGCTTTTCTCAAAAGCTTTGTAATTAGTGAATGCAAAGAAGAGAACAAAGTACATCACAGAGATTCCTAAGAACACATTAGCGGCGCCACCGACGACTGTTGTAAGCATACCACCGAAATACGCGGCACTAGTTTCTAGCTGTTCTTTCAAAAGATCTGGTTTACCGAGCTTATCCCCAGCGAAGCTATTGATAGTTTCGATTATTTTATTGATCCAGGTCGGATCTTGTTGGAGTTCGATCGCTTTACGGACCAGCATACTCCCGATTCCCAGAAATGGAAGTATGATGATGAATAAAGAAAGTACGATAATAATAATAGCACTAAGGGGTTTCGGCCATAACCAACGTTCAATTAAAAACCTGTTTAGAGGGCGAAATAGAGTATACATGACCGAGGTTCCTAATAACGCGCCATATAATCCGCGCATGGCATATAGCAATATAGCCCCCAATACGATGACGATTAGAAGTATAATGATATTTCGTTCTCGTTGCGAAAAAACAGAATTGTTCATGATGCGGTTAATAACTTATTTAGGAAACAAACTTCTAGAAGTTTGGTTTTCGCTTCTCCAAAAATGCTGCAACGCCTTCTTTAAAATCCTCGGTAAGGAATGCCTTAGCGAATGCTTCTATTTCAGTTTTATATCCCTTTTCTGGATATTTTAATCCACTGTTTACTACGGTAATAGCACTTTCAATAGCGTGTTTGGATCGGGTGTACATTTTTTCTAGGAGCTCTTCAGATTTAGGAATCAGGAATTCCGGTTGTACAACATAGTTCACCAATCGCCACTCTAGCGCTGAATTAGCATCGATCATCTCTCCTGTCATAATCATTTCCAATGCTTTCGCCCGGCCTACGAGATCTGGAAGGCGTTGGGTGCCGCCATAGCCGGGGATAAGTCCCAATGACACCTCCGGGAGTCCCATTTTAGCATTTTCACTTGCAATACGTATGTGGCAGGCCAGTGCCAATTCTAGGCCTCCGCCAAGGGCAAAGCCATTTATTGCAGCAATGATCGGTTTGGGAAAGTTGTAAATAACGTCCATAACTTTATGATGACCTGTTTGCGCAAGATTTTGTGCCTCTTGAAGGCTAAGATTTGCAAATTCAGCGATGTCTGCTCCAGCGACAAACGCTTTCTGACCGGCCCCAGTAATGATTATTCCACGAATTTGTGTGTCCGTTTTTAATTCTTGAAGGATTTGACCGAGCTCTTGTATGGTTTCGCTGTTAAGGGCATTGAGTTTTTCCGGCCTATTTACGGTTAGGTAAGCTGTCTTTCTTTCTTTTTTTAAAATAAAGTTTTGCAGTGGATTCATAACTAAAAATTTAGATGTATACTAACGCGATAGGAGTCTTTGTCAACATTTGGTAGCTCCAAATAGTTGAGCCGACGGACATATTCAACCCGTAGGATTCGAAAAATATTATCTATCCCTACGCTTCCTTCCCAGTAAGGTGATTTGTCCATGATATATGTCATAGTTTGTCCTTCATTATTTCTGTCAAATCGAATAACATTGTCGCTCAGATAAGGATTATTATTGTCTGAAAGATCGCCATAGAACATTTTTACACCCCATATTTCCCGAAGGTTTAACTTCTTCACGAGCGGTATCTTGTTAAAAATAAATCCCTCGAGTTGGTGCTGAAAGGAAAACCGGACGTATTCGTCCGCAACAAATTCCATACTTTGCATCATCGAGAAATCGATCACGTGACGATCCTCTTCACGATATACGTCGGGAAGTTCAAGTAATGGATAAGGCAAAGTTCCCCATATTTTTCCGCCAGCGAGTGTGGCGTCGGCGAAACCAAATTGTTTTAAAAAGAATCGCTTAGATACGGAGGCTCGTAGCGCATCGAATTGGTAGGCTCCATTCCAGAATCCTTTAAGTCCTCGATTATACTGTAAGTTAAATACAGGGTAATGTTCAACGACCGTGCTACGTACGAGGTTCCGGTAATAGAACTTTTCATTGGGCGCCCATCTTAAAATGAATTCTAGTTCGTTGGTGTTGATTTCCGGGATAGAGATATTAGGGTCCGCCGAGGAGATAAATGCGAGATCACCAATTGCTCTTCGTTTATGATGGAGAAAGGAACTTTGTAGGCTCAGGTGATTGCCAAATTCAAAAAGATGTTTAAGTTGATAGGCATATGTATCCATCCATTTAGTAGGTCTAGTACTTCGTATTGATTGAAAGAAACTATCACCCTTTTTGAAACCAAGGTTACGTCCCGGATCGAAGATGTCATGTTGTATTGCAACTTGAATATAGTGTGCAGGAAAATTAACAACGGATTCTCCGTTTAAAGACAATGTTGGCCGCAGGAAGTATTTTATTTCCCGATCTTTCAGTCCGTAGGCAAGGTAACCTTCGAGGAATAGTTTTTCGGAGAAAGCGGATGTGGTTCGACCCCCTAGGCGTATCCGATTACCTTCAATGTTGTTGCGAGAATAAAGGTACTCTAAAGGGCCAACTTCGACAGGACCAAAAGGATAGAATCCCTGACCTAGAACATAGCCTATAGCGAGTAGGGTCTTAAATGTTCGGTTATCGTTTAATGAGTCGATGTTAGTGTAAACATTCTGTTCTACTGGAGTAAGTTGTACTGGCCGTTGTTCAGATAATAGTATCTGGTTTTCCTTCGCCTGGGGTAAAACTTGCGTTGGAGCTCCTTTGAAAACAGTATTTGGAAATGATGGAGCGAAATTGTGATCATAATTGATTGTTGATTTTCTGCCGAAAACCGCATCATTGCCGCGAACCCCAAAGATTATATCGACGTCGCTCTCCGAAAGATACATATAACGCTCTTTGTTTGGTCGAAACTGAAGATTTATTTTTATCTCATTCACCCAGTTTAGATTCGATTCTTTATTAGCCCGTAATTCGGCCAGACGTACCGCATAACGAGAATCCATCGTTATATGGAGCTTACCGCTAAGTAGTAAATCTCTTTTGTTGCGAGGTTCGAATAACAATTCAATGAAAGTCCCCTGATCAGTTTGTAGTGTATCAGAAATATAATACTTGTAAAACGTTGGTGCATTATTTGCAATAGGACTGACAAAAAGTTTATTTATTAAAAAAATGTTCTCATCGTAAATTTCAACGTCTTGGAAAAGATAAGATAGATAGGATTGAATATTATGATTGTTTACAAAACGCTTATCAAGTTCCGTTTGTTTCTGGGATTTGACCACCTTTTTATAGTCTTTGGGCTCGTTTTGTGCATATACGTCGCTCAGCTGTTCTTGCATAAAAATCGTTAACAGACGGTTTCCAGGCGAGGAGGTTGTGTCGAGGTTCTTAAATACAAAAGCCATGTTTCCCATTCTTTTATGGTATTTATCCGAAGGGTTTACAAGTCCGAATTGGAGCTTGTCGTATTGTTGAAAATGCAGCTTAGGTTGGTTTTCTAGCCTATTTATTTTTTTATGTTTAATGACCTGTTCAATGATTTCTACTGCGGGATTGCGGTTTTGATATTTTTTTTTGCGCGATATCTCTACGGCTTCAATCCGCTGCTCGCTGTGTTCCAAGGTTATTTCCAGATTTATGGGGAGACTATCGTAACTTCGAAGTGTTTCTTTGTACCCAACGGCGGAAACAGAAAGCTGAAAAGGGAATTTTAAGATGCCGGAAAAACTAAATATACCGCTAGAGTCGCAGGAAGTTCCTTGATTGGTCCCCACGATTTTAACACTTGCTAAAGGGATTCCTTCTCCCGTTGTTACATCGACAATCTGTCCCGAGAATTTTTGTTGACCCATAACCTGTTGGAAATAAACCATCAGCGTAAATATGCATATCATCAGTCTGATCAACCTAATTCTCCTCATTTTCAGTTTATAGCTCCCTATCAAATAAAGCTCTCCATAAATATAACGATTGTGGTAGAACAAAAAAATTTAATCCCTAAAATTACAGCGATCAAGATTTAATTCAATTGTTTGATGCGTCGTTTAATTTTTTAAAAGGGGTAGCGTTGAAACTTACCCGCTACCCTTATCATAGCATTTAGTATCCTGCTCCGTTACGCCGTGGCTGTCGTATGGCCGGCCAGGTTGAAGGCGTACCGTCTGGACCTACTGGCATCACGCGTTGTTCTCGGTCTACCAGTTTTTCTTCTTGTGCTGCCTTATAGGTAAGTACTGCTGTTAAAATGACGTTTTGAATTAAGTCATCAAAAACCAGCTTATCATAGGTATCAAGATTTGTGTGCCATGTGTTACTGAAGTATCCCCAAGATAATGAGCTTAGCATAAAAGCGGGTACTCCCGCCGCCGTAAAAGAGGCGTGATCAGAACCACCACCACCCGGACTGCCGGGGAAGGACGTTTGAATATCTTTGGTGATCTTATTGGGTACGGCCTGCAACCATCGTCCCATAAAATCGTAAGCATGCACGAACCCGGAGCCGTTAATATTTGCTACTCTTCCGGTTCCGTTGTCTAAGTTGAATACTGCTTGTGTTTTCTCAACAATTTCTGGATTATCTAGTACGAATGCGCGTGAACCATTTAATCCTTGTTCCTCACTACCCCATAACCCAATTAATATGGTTCGTTTTGGATTTGGAAATACTGTTTTTAGGACCCGTGCGACTTCCATCATGGCTAACGTTCCTGTTCCGTTGTCCGTCGCCCCTGAACCTCCTTCCCACGAATCCAAATGTGCCGAAAGGATTACGTACTCGTTAGGGAATTCAGTTCCTTTGATTTGTGCGATAGTATTGAACGAAGGGACATCTCCTAGCTCTTTAGAGCTTGTTTCAATCTTTAATTTGGGAATAATTCCGTTTTTTGATAACCGATAAAGTTGACCATAGTCTTCCAGGGAGAGGTCAATGGATGGGACTTTCGTTGTACGGGATCCAAAGATTTTGTTCGCGCCAAATTCTCTTGACCAAAAGCTGGAAATAACGCCTATTGCTCCGGCTTCTTCCAATTTTCCGGGAATCGAATTTGGGGATAGGCCGATGTTTTTTAAGTTATCATTATACGCTTGTTGAATGGAATCACGTTGTTTCTTTATTTTTTGAAAAGATTCAGGCGTACCGTATTCTACCCAATTGTGGTCAGGTCTTCCTGTGGGCTGATAGACGGAGGTCATTACATATTTACCCTTCGCTTGCGGTAACCACTTTGTAAAAGAGGTTGCATCCGCAAAATCCGGGAGCAAAATGACGTCCCCTACAATGGCTTTTCCTTCTGTGCTAGGGCTCCAAGCTAATTGAGTGCCAGTCAGCGTTTTGGTATGTGGGTAAACCATATCGATATGAGATATGCCGCGTTCCCATCCACGCCATTCCCCAAATTTTTCATTTTTAGCATCTATACCCCAACTCTGAAATGTCTTCACGGCCCACTCATTCGCTTTGGTCATTTGGGGGGTGCCCACTAGTCGCGGCCCCACCACATCGAGTAGCTCGAAAGCAAGCCGTTCGAGTTGCGAATTGTTGGTTGCTTCCTTTACAATGTTTTCTACTACTGGGTCAAGCTTCTGCTCTGCTTGGACATTGTATTGTGCATAGAGGTGTGTGCTCGTTATGAGTGAACCGACGCATAGGGTAAATCCGAACCTGAATATTTTGTTGCGTAACGCCATATTTGTTGTTGATTAGTTAATTTCTTAAATCTCGCAATTATTTTTCGATTATGAAATCCGAATAAAATACTCTTGTATTGTTAAAAGGTAGAAAATGACAACTTGTGTCATCATAAGTCGCATTCTGGATTTAATCTTAACTTAATATTAGTATCGTATCTTCGTGCCGATGTTGGATTAAAGGGATATTGTATATACCTTTAATCCAAATCTAGATTATTACCTGCTTGGGGAGAATGGAACGAATTTCTACACATGTAATTACGAATTTTAAAAGAGGTGACAAAGCCGCTTTTAAGGAGATCTACGCTCGTTATTCGCCCGGTATTTATTCGGTATCAAGACAATTGTTAAAAGATGACGGCCTTGCAGAAGAGATGGTTCAAGAATGTTTTTTGAAACTTTGGTTAAACCGTGAAGAAGTTCGAGAGGAACTAGACGTCTGGCCATTTCTTTATGTCATGTGTAAGCGACTATGTTTAAATGTTCTGCGCGATCTTCAGATCGCCAAGAAATCGACCGAGTTTTTTCGAGAAGAGGTAGTGAACGATGTGGAACACAGAGTTTATCACAACGAGCTTCGTGACCAACTTCAACGATACGTTGCTATGCTTCCCCGGCAGCAGCGGACAGCTTGGATTTTAAGTCGAGAAGAGGGTTTTACCCATCAAGAGATTGCTACACAAATGGATATTTCACAAAATACCGTAAAAAATCATATTGTACAGGCAATGAAGTTTCTAAGAGAACGGCTTTCAAACCAGGGGTTTATTTCCTTTTTGCTTCTTTTTCTTTTTTATTAAAATTTTTCTCGCTCAAAACTAGTCCTTATGTAAGGATTGCGTGTACTATCTATATAAACACGTAACACCAAATTGAATAAAGAAAGAACATATCAATTATTTTTAAAGCACCTTAAAGGGAATTTAACACCTTTAGAAAAACAGGAGCTTGAACAAGGTTTGCAAGAGGTTGATCATCATGAGTTTGATTCTTGGGTAGACAAAAATGTATCTATTGAGGAAAATAATGAGTTTGTCGGTGAGGACGTAGTATTCGACCGCATTTTGAAAAAGATCGATATAGTTAGACCGCCTGTACGTACTATTTTACCATGGTATAGAC
>NZ_JABMCQ010000320.1 GCF_013179575.1 Sphingobacterium shayense
TCTCGACGAAGCCCAAAATGAGGAACAAAACCTGTCCGTTGAACTCGAAAAAAAAGAGAAAGAACTCGAGGATCTAAAAGCAAATAAATTAGACACAGCGGTACTCCTTAACATAGAAGCTTGGTATCAACAGGATGACAATTACAATAAGAAATGCCAAGACCTCACTGAGCAACTTCAAAGACTCTCCCAGGAAAAAATAGAAATAGAACAAGAGTTTCAAAAACAAGACCTTACTATAAACTCTTGGGAATCCAAGATCATCGAAAGAGAATCCAAATTAAACGAGCAGCGCAACGAATTACGGCACGATGAAACGTATCTACAGGTCCAAGCCAAGCTCGCTGAATTTGCAGACAATCTTTCGGATGGCTCCCCTTGCCCTTTATGTGGCGCATTGCAACATCCCGCCCCCATGGCTAAAAGTGACCTGCTCACCCGAGAAACCACATTAAGTAGTTTAAAACAACAGATAGAATCTGAACTTCTTGGCTTAAGCACTCAATCTCAGGAATTCCGAAGTCTGGTAGTCCGTTATCGAGAAAAGTCAAATCAACAGGAAAAGATAATTGCAATAATAGAAGATATAAAACAGCAACGGGATGCCCATAGAAATTTGTTTGTTTGGACAAATTTTTCCCAAGAAGATCGAACTCCATTTTTAGATTACAAAACAGAAAACCAACAGGCAGAAAATAAAATAAAGACAGCAGATAATGACCTTAAAATTATGCGTGCGAATCTGTTGGCCGCAAAAGCGAGGGTCGAAAGATACCGAAAGTCACTACAGGACATCAATCAAACTATCGCGATTTCTCAAAACATCATACAGCAACACCAAAGCCAACTAAGGCTTCTAAAGATTGAAGATTATCAAAACGAATCTGAAAACACTATCCTTCTGACAGCGGACCAGCTTTCAACGAAAATAACCTTTCTGGAGACAAGCTATAAAACACTTTCTGAAGCACTGCAAAAACTAAAGACAGAATTTGCAGCGATTAACGCGGAAAGGAATGTCTCAATGGAACAGTTCCAAACACTATCACAAACGCTAGGAACTAAGCAGGCGGAGGTTTCCAATTTACTGAAAGAACATAAATACAGCGATATCATCGAAGTTCAACACACCCTCCAAAAAAACTTAGATGTTCCCTCCTTAAGAAAAAAGATTCAAGAATTTAATCTGAATGTGGGTGTTTTACGCTCTCAAATTGAAGATATAGCGATGCGTATCCAAGCTGATGGATTCAATGAGGAGAATTTCCAGGAACAATCGGAGCTTTTGCTACTGAAAAAAGAAGAACTCGAATTACAACTCGGTCTCACAGCAACGTTAGACAAAGAAAACCTTAGATTGCAGTCCGAGTTTTCTAAAAAAGAAAAACTACTAGAAAACTATGAGCGTCTAAACACACGAAAAAGTAACCTCACTACACTCGAAAACCT
>NZ_JABMCQ010000321.1 GCF_013179575.1 Sphingobacterium shayense
GAAAATTTTTCGCTATTGTCTAGTGTAGAAACTGAAAATAATCGTTTAGTTCAATGGATTTTGTACGACTGTACCCAAGGTTCTGTCTATTTCTCCTTGTGGTATAAGGAATTGCCATCTGGAATCCCCTGCCGGAATCGTCATGATTAAGGCTAATGTAGTGTTGTGGTTCGCGCCTAATCTATCGAGAGCCACGTTTAGACGCTTTAAATCGTAAAAGCGAAATCCCTCGCCCCATAATTCTAAACGACGCTGTACTAAAATTTCATTGATTAGATTATTCCCACTAAAAGTTGTCGCGTATTCGGGATCTCTTGCGATCACTAATTCGTTCAAAACATCTCGAGCTTGCGCATCTTGGTTTAATCTAGCTTTAGATTCTGCCTCAATTAAATACATCTCCGCTGCTCGCATAAATACTAAGTCTCCGGCACTATTTGATGGATCGGAAAGTGTAAATTTTTGGGTCATATACGGATGACGAGATCCGCCTGCCGCAATCTTAAAATTGGGATCTTCCCCTGTCGGATCCCATAAAGTTGAACGAACATCTGTTTCTGAAAGATGATTATACAGTAAAGAGTTAATTGCTTTGGGATTTCCTCTGGTATTTGTAGAACTAAAATTGCCTAGATAAGCGAAAAAACCATAAAAATACGTTGTCTGATCTGATCTGTGTTCAATACCCCATATCCATTCAGGATTCTCGATGCTGGAAAAGCCAGCTGCATATTGTTCTTTATTCATCAAGGAAAAACCTTCACGTGCTTCTTTTGCCTGTTGAGCCGCTAATTCATAATTTTGTTGGGTTAGAGCTATTCTTGCTTTTATTCCTTTCGCTACATTGACATTCAAATGAGATTTATGTGGACGTTCGATGCTTGAGGATAGAAGGGTGATTGCTTCGTTAATATCACTATTAATTTGTACATAGGTTTCTTCGACTGTTGAGCGTGGCACTGCGACTTCGTTCGGTTCAACGATTAGCGACATTCCCAATCCAGAATTATCTCCTCCTTTTACGTAACGTTTTCCGTATAGTTGAACCATTTGATAGTAGGCCCAAGCACGGTAGGCGTATGCCTGGCCTTTGATAAAGTTTCTATCTTCGTCTGTACCGACTGCGTTATCAATATTAGCAATAATTAAGTTTGCGTTACCGATTACAGCATAGTACATTCCATAGTTATCTCTTACGATATTTGCTGTGGCGCTCAAATGACTCTGCCATTTGTATTCTGAGTTAAACCACCCGTTGCCCGCAGCAGTCATAACTAAATCCTCTCCTAAAACTTCCATCCAGATCATGTTTCCGCTTTGCCCTCCATTTGCTTGGTTTCCATACCACTGAGAATACAATAGTTTGTGAATACCATCCACCGCTGCCATGGCGTTGTTTGTCGTTGCGAACACCGTCTCGGGCGAAATAATAGACGTCGGAGTGAGTT
>NZ_JABMCQ010000322.1 GCF_013179575.1 Sphingobacterium shayense
CCCAAAAACCATCCCCCTCGAATATCGTATAGGTCGCTGTTTGGGTAAAGGGATCTCCGATAATACTTATTGTCGTTCTCCCCACATGAAATTCAAATTCTGTCACATTTATCCCTTGTTTTGCTTTAAAGCGTCCCTTCGAAACCGCTTTGTGTAATTCAATAAATTTTGGTGATGATAAAATTTTCAGAAGAGAACTCTTACCGATGTTTGCCGGGAGCCCCTTACCCCAGTAATAATGTTTTACAGCTTCGAAATTACTATTAACAATAGCCCCCCTTTGATCCAGTGAAGAAACGCTTTTCGAAATATTCGTATACAAATCTATCTCGCGTTGCTCCACCAGGTGAGGCGCACGATTCGGCTTTCTAGCCGTTACATCAACGGGTGCTATTGATTGTCCCACATAAGTCGTATCAGTTAACAGCCCTGTCGGATCAACCATCAATAATGGATTGTTTAAACCATAATTGTATAATGATCCGTCTTCAAACATTTCCCCTAACGGATCTATTACCGACCATCGACCTATTTCAGCATTATAAAATCTGGCTCCATAATCGAGCTGGTCGAGCTTCAGTTCAACCTGTTTCTCTTTCCCGTTGTACTTATACAGATTGGACGCCGTATTCAAGCCGGCTCCCGTGTTCATCTCCATACCGAACGCATAGTAGTCCTGAATCTGTTTGACTGCACCGGTGTGATCGATTACAGCTCGGGTATTACCCAAGTGATCCTTTAGAAAATATTCGTAAATAAAAGAACTGCCACTCGGAAGGATCCTACCTTCCTCTGTCTGTATAAACTCGATTATCCCATTTTTATACTGGATGCCGTCTACGTACTCGGTGACTGCTGCGCCCAACGTTTTGGTCCGTTTGTTACCCAGCGCATCGTACGTATAGAGCAGATGCTGCGTACCCTTAACAAACTTCTTGGGTAAATTTAAATAATTATATTGGATCTCCGTAATTCCCAGACGGGAATCTGTTCTCCCGTTACCGTTGGCATCATAACTGAAGGTATTGCTCCGTGCGGCCGTTCCCGCGTCTGTGACTTTGGTCAGTTGGTTGCCCACATAGGTATATTTGAAATGATTATACCAGCCGGAGGATCCATTGGTCCGCCTTAACGTATCGATATTCCCCATCACATCATAAGCAAGCTCTTCGTTGAAGAAGTTGGTTTTGCCGGAAGCTGTATAGGCTGCCTTTTTCAGACGGCTGAGCATATCATAACTGTAGCTGTAGGTTTGAACAGGTGTCTGCGTCTGTCCTGCAGCTACCTTGGTATTCCACTGCACCGAGGCTATGTTCCCGTTGTATGCCCGCGTATTACCGCCATAGGTAAAAGTCATCCCGAAACGTTTCTTAGCTGAAACAGCCGCCGGATTATTGATTGAGGTG
>NZ_JABMCQ010000323.1 GCF_013179575.1 Sphingobacterium shayense
CAGAAATACTTTAGCAGGGATTGTCCGTGCCCATATAGCCGCTAAAAACAAAAACATCCGTTTTATTCCCGCGTGTAGATTAGATCTGCTAGACGGCCCTAGTCTTTTAGCTTTTCCAGAGAACAAAGCAGCATACAATAATTTATCAAGCCTATTAACAAAGGGAAATCTAAGAGCTGAAAAAGGTTCTTGTCATCTTTATAAATCTGATGTATACGATCATGCCGAAGGAATTACCTTTATTGCTCTACCGCCAGCAACGTTAAACAACGACTTTGATTTCGATGAAACATACCTCCACGCTTTAAAAGAGTATAAGGAATCCTTTGGAACAAAGCTCTATATCGGTGCAGCATTTTTGTATAGCGGCGATGATCAAAAAAAATTATACCGGCTATGGCAACTAGAAGACAAATTAAACATTCCTCTTGCCGCACTTAACGATATACATTACCACAACCCCGAGCGTCGGCAACTACAAGATATATTAACCTGTGTGCGCGAGAAATGTACCATCCAATCTGCAGGATTGAAACTACATGCCAACGCGGAACGTTACCTAAAAGCTCCCAAAGAGATGTATCGGATTTTTCGTCAATACCCACATGCATTAGCAAACAGTTTAGCAATAGCCGATGCTTGTAAATTCTCCCTCGAGGAACTTGAATATATTTATCCAGAAGAAATTGTCAGCGAGAATCGATCCCCAATGGAAGAACTAACAATGCTCACATGGAAGGGGGCTCATGAACACTTTGGAGACTCCATTCCGGATACATTACGCTCGACTTTGGAATTGGAGTTAGCGTTTATTAACAAAAAGAATTATGCCTCCTATTTCTTGACTGTATATGACCTAGTACGTTTCGCGAGGGAGCGTGGAATACTTTGTCAAGGACGTGGATCAGCAGCCAATTCCGCAGTATGCTATTGCCTAGGTATTACAGCGGTGAATCCCACAAAATTTAAGCTTCTCTTTGCCCGATTCATGAGTGAAGCGAGAGATGAACCTCCTGATATCGATGTAGATTTCGAACATGAAAGACGAGAAGAGGTCATACAATATATCTACACGAAATACGGCCGGCATAGGGCCGGCATCGTCGCTACAGTAACACAGGTCCATTGGAAAGGCGCTGTTCGGGATGTTGGAAAAGCAATGGGGCTTTCGGTTGATGTACTTGATAAACTATCCAAGTCAGCTTATGAATTTACCGACGACTGGTTTTCTACAAAAGGATCTACTACAGATGGATTTGATGCAAACGATCTCCATTTAAAAAAGACACTTGAACTGACAAACACCTATATAGGCTTCCCGCGGCAGCTTGGTCAACATACTGGAGGTTTTGTGATCACCCAAAACA
>NZ_JABMCQ010000324.1 GCF_013179575.1 Sphingobacterium shayense
TTTCGGTTTAAATCCAGGACTAGGTCGCACGTTCACGCCTGAACGAACTTCGACTTCAGATACGATCTTCGTTTCTCGATAGTCACGAATTATATAGTTCTTTCGATTCAACTCGTCATAGGCAGTATTTGGTATACCCACGATAACTTCAGGGGACTTGTTTATGGGTTTTATCCAAGATATATCGCCTCTCTTCCATACATATACCAAACCTACAATCAAAATTCCAATAAATATCCCCATTTCAATCAAAGTTAACCACCCCCAACGGGCATCAGCAGCGACCAAGGCTTCATTCCCAAAAACAGTTGCCCACGGAAAAACGAAGATGAGTTCCACATCAAAAAGCAGAAATACAAGTGCGATCACATAAAAACGAGGATTAATTTGAATTCGAGCACTTCCTGTGGTTTCCTCACCACACTCATAAGTACTCATTTTCCCGGGGTTAGGTTTCTTTGGAGAGAGGATCTTTGCCAACAAGATCGTCGCACAGGTCAATAGGATCCCTATTATTGCTACAAGCAAAATTTTCCCATATTCCGAAAGCTGCGCGGGGTCATCCATAATACAAAATTACTAAATAATCCCTATAAAAGTAATTATTGCGAGATAAAATTAATATCTAAATGAGCTGCGAGGCAAAATCATATACAACGTATCTCCTTGATTTAAAACAACATCACGTATAAAATACTTTATACGGAAGACGATAAGGTGCCTCATAAAAAAAGGTCGGCGAATGCCGACCTTTTTTATTTAATTAAATTGTCTATTAAAACGGGCGTCCTGGCATTTTCGGCATACCCCGCATCATCTTAGCGGCCATCGCAGGATTGGACATTTGTTTCATTACCTTGCGCATATCAGCAAACTGCTTCATCAATTTATTTACCTCATTAATATCAGTACCTGACCCCTTGGCGATACGAGTACGTCTCTTTGTATCTATCGAGTCCGGATTCTCGCGTTCAAATGGTGTCATCGAATCGATAATTGCTTCAATTGGTTTAAACGCGTTGTCATCAACTTCAACATCTTTCAGAGCTTTTCCAACGCCGGGAATCATCCCCATTAAATCCTTCATATTACCCATCTTCTTGATCTGTTGAATCTGGGTTTTAAAATCGTTAAAATCAAACTTATTTTTCCGAATTTTCTTTTGAAGCTCTGCAGCTTCCTTTTCATCGAATTGCTGTTGTGCACGTTCCACGAGAGACACAACATCCCCCATGCCTAGGATACGAGAAGCCATACGATCTGGATGGAACACATCCAATGCTTCCATCTTCTCGCCCGTACCTATAAACTTGATTGGTTTGTT
>NZ_JABMCQ010000325.1 GCF_013179575.1 Sphingobacterium shayense
AGCGCTAGTGATACCCTGAGTACCGCGGGACCGGAGAAATCCTGTGGGAATCTGCCAGCACCATCTGGTAAGGCTAAATACTCCTGAGAGACCGATAGTGAACCAGTACCGTGAGGGAAAGGTGAAAAGAACCCCGAACAGGGGAGTGAAAAGAACCTGAAACCGTGTGCTTACAATCGGTCGGAGCACCTTTGTGGTGTGACGGCGTGCCTTTTGCATAATGAGCCTACGAGTTACTCTTATCTGGCAAGGTTAAGTCCTTCAGGGACGCAGCCGAAGCGAAAGCGAGTCTGAATAGGGCGTATAGTCAGGTGAGGTAGACGCGAAACCTTGTGATCTACCCTTGGGCAGGTTGAAGTTGCGGTAACACGTAATGGAGGACCGAACCGATAAACGTTGAAAAGTTTCCGGATGACCTGAGGGTAGGGGTGAAAGGCCAATCAAACTGGGAAATAGCTCGTACTCCCCGAAATGTTTTTAGGAACAGCGTCGATATAGAGTCTTGCAGAGGTAGAGCTACCGATTGGGTGCGGGGGAGTCAAATCCTACCAAATCCAGACGAACTCCGAATGCTGTAAGATATGATCGGCAGTGAGGCTTTGGGTGCTAAGGTCCAAGGCCGAGAGGGAAAGAACCCAGACCATCAGCTAAGGTCCCCAAATGTAGTCTAAGTTGAACTAACGAGGTCCGGTTGCCCAGACAGCTAGGATGTTGGCTTGGAAGCAGCCATTCATTTAAAGAGTGCGTAACAGCTCACTAGTCGAGCGACCGGGCGTGGATAATAAACGGGCATCAAGATTACTACCGAAGCTATGGATTATATACTATAGAGTATATACTGGTAGGGGAGCATTCTATATGGGGTGAATCCGGGAGGTGACTTCCGGTGGACTGTATAGAAAAGCAAATGTAGGCATAAGTAACGATAAGGCGGGTGAGAAACCCGCCCACCGAAAGACTAAGGTTTCCTGATCAACGCTAATCGGATCAGGGTTAGTCGGGGCCTAAGGCGCATCCGAAAGGAGAGAGCCGATGGACAACTGGTTAATATTCCAGTACTTTTTATAACTGCGATGTGGTGACGGAGTAGTGACACTGCCGCGAACTGACGGAATAGTTCGTTGAAGGATGTAGGTATTGGTTGCGTAGGCAAATCCGCGCGACTAGCTGAACTCCGATAGTACAGCAAAGCTTCGGCGGCGCTGATAGTGCAGGTAATCAGACTTCCAAGAAAACCCGCTAAGCTTCAGGTTATAAAAACCCGTACCGTAAACCGACACAGGTAGTCGAGGAGAGAATCCTA
>NZ_JABMCQ010000326.1 GCF_013179575.1 Sphingobacterium shayense
ATTTCTTTAGAAAGTGGGGATTTACGGTAAACGAAGCTGTGTATACAGAAATTTCGAATCTCAATTTAGACGCTCCCGAGCAAGATGTTAGCGCCTTGAGAGATTAGGCTCCTATTTTTCGCTTGATTTTTTAAAAGGGCGGTCCGCAGAAAGTATCTGTGACCGCCTTTTTCGTATTTTTCAGATTTTAGGAACTGTTCTGTCGACGATGTTTCCTTTCCATTTAACGATATCGGATAAATCACATTCTTGAATAATCGCATCTGTTATTCCAGCAGCATATCGTTCGGAAGAGTAGTGGATTTCTGGCTGATCGATATCGGATTTAGTTTACTAAAATACGTTTATCTTTAAACGCAAAAGCTTACACAACGATAGCATTCAGGTGATCTTTTTTCGCTAAACTTGTATATAGACCGAAAATGATGAGAAAGCAATTTGGCATTAAAGATATCGCGGAACAATTAGACCTTTCCGTTTCCACCGTCTCGCGGGCGCTGCGTGATGCGCACGACGTAAGCCCAGAGACGAGGAAAAAAGTGCTTGCTTTGACCGAAAAATTGAAATTTAAACGCAATTCGAACGCCGCCGCACTCGCTTCAGGATCAACTAAAAATATTGCTGTTATATTACCTTTTATTACCAACTACTATTTCTCTACCGTTATCTCCGGCATACAAGAAGAAGCGTATCAACAAGGTTATACGGCTATTATATATATTACTAACGACGATGTTGAACGAGAATATAAACTTCTCGAAAATATTTCAACGACAAGTGTCGACGGATTATTAATATCGATTTCATCCAACTCAAACATCAACGATCATTACGAAAACCTTATTGAGGAAGGCCTTCCTATTGTTTTTTTTGATCGGGTTCCTCATAACATTCTCGCCTCGAAAGTGATGCAGAGTGATTATGACGGGGCGTATTTAGCAACAACGCATTTAATTCAGCAAGGATATAACAAGATAGCTCACATCGCGGGCCCGAGTGAGCTCACCTTCACGCAGGAACGGCTCAAAGGATATAAAACTGCGTTAAATGACAACGGGCTTCAATGCCGGGATCAGGACATTATTTTTTCTGGATTCGATCAAATACACGGATTACATGATACCCAAAAATTGCTCGACCTGGTTGACCCACCTAATGCCATATTTGCTGTCAATGACCGAAAAGCAGTAGGCGCTATCCAGGCTATAAAAAGAGCCGGACACACAGTGGGAAAAGATATTGGGGTTATAGGCTTT
>NZ_JABMCQ010000327.1 GCF_013179575.1 Sphingobacterium shayense
TAATTGAACTTCTCTGCGTTTCATTAATGTACGTCCCCAAGTATCAGGCATACTGTCTAGGAAAATTCCGAAATTCTCTTTTTTAGTTGGAAATTGCGGTCCTGAATAGAACTGAATATCAGGGTCATCAAATGGTGTTCGTTAGTTTTCAACCAGCTCTTATTATATTCGAAACTAAAAGCTTTTCTACCTTTTGCTTGATGAGCGGATAACACTCCTAATAATTCAGGATGAGACATACCGATCCAATGGGCATATACAAAAATGTCTGTTTTGTTTGCGGCCACCTTATAATAAATCTAAGTCTTGAAGTTTTCTCCCGAATACATCGTCAGTTGCCAGTTTTAAAAAATCACCTTCCAATCCCAAGACGCGTAAAACATTAAAGTATGCGCCCATCGTGACGCTTGCGTTCCCTTTTTCAATTAGATATAATGTTGAACGAGCAAGTCCCGCACGCTCTACTACTTGGGTAGCCGTTAGTTTACGGCGTCTGCGTGCGAGCTTTATATTTTCGCCCACTTGTTCAAGTAATATTTTGAATTTAGGAAGGATAACTTGCTTTTTCATTTTTACAAATTGTATGATATTTCATACGAAAATACTAAAAATGATTGATATATCAATCATTTTATATTTTTGTTCTTAATTGATCGTTTCTATGGGTTTTTGAGGATACAATTAAAATCACTCTAGGATATACTTCAAAACAGCGTTTAATTTTTGGTGTTTTGCAAATTTTAAGCTAGGCTACGCTTAAACCTCACCTGCGATAAAACGCTGAAGGGTTTTACGCTCTGGTTTATAAAGTTCGCTTACCAACTTCGCATATACAATATTCGGTTAACTACAATGTGGCGTGTCTGTGATTACAAAGCTACTACGGCTAGTGTTTGAAGGATAATAGATACAAATATGCGGAATAAGGTAGGAGCAGACAGATACTATATCTAGAAGCATACACTAGCTATTTACGGACTAGCCCTCCTGTTGATTAAAATGCTTTAATTTAAAAATTAAACAGGAATAAATATTTTCTAGTTGTCAATCCAATTTCATCGGTTTTGAGGGGATAGAAATGAAAATGTTGTTTGAATACTGCATTTTATAGTTGATTTTGTAGTTTTAAAACAGCAAAATGGAAATAATATTAAATTTTCAAGATATTCCTCTAAGAATATTGCCAATAATTTTCGGAGAAGTTTGTATGACCAAATTAATTGGGTTCCCGAATGATCGGTATAAAAGACCCCC
>NZ_JABMCQ010000328.1 GCF_013179575.1 Sphingobacterium shayense
CCGTTGCTATTGCTGCACCTGCTGAATATTGCCATTTGCGGAAACGAACTAAAATATAAATGGCTATAATGATGATTGCAAATACCGCTGACCATATTGCTCTATCCTTAATATCAGAAGCAATACTTGGACCTACTTTTTGAGAAGAAAGGATTTCGTGGTCGTTGCCACTAATTTTAGAAAGACCTTCGTTTAATTTCGCTAGTACTTCTTTATCCGCATCATCGTTCGTTTCATCAACCCGATACGTTGTCGTTACGCGAACTTGATTTTCGCTACCGAAAGTTTTTACTTCTGTTGTCGAGCTAAACGCTTCGTCTAAGTGCTGACGAACTTCTTCCACGTTCACCGGCTGTTCGTAACTAACCGTATACGTCCGTCCGCCTTTGAAATCAACGCCTAGCGTGAATCCTTTCATCAAGATCGACGCAAAACATATTATTACAAGTGCAATAGAGATGCTGTAATATAGTTTGCGTTTTTTGATGAATTGAAAGTTTGCGTTTAATAAAGTATTTGCTGACCACTTGTTAGCGACGGAAACTTGCATGTCTTTACTTAGCATATATTCAAAAATCAGACGAGAGATGAAAATAGATGTAAATAATGACGTGATGATACCGATCATTAACGTTGTGGCAAATCCCAAGATCGGACCGCTACCGAAGAAGAATAGTACTAAGCCTACGAGGAATGTCGTAACCTGTGAATCTAAGATTGAAGGCATCGCGTGTTTGTATCCATCAGCAATAGCTTGGCGGATGCTTTTACCTTCTCTCATTTCTTCCCGTATACGCTCATATATTAGTACGTTCGCATCCACGGCGGTACCCATTGTAAGGACAATACCAGCGATACCAGGCAGTGTTAATACGGCACCCATCGATGCTAGTATACCGAGTAAAAAGAACACGTTGAAAATTACAGCAACGTTTGCTGCGATACCAGCGCGGTTGTAGTAAGCTATCATGAATATCATCACTACTACAAAGCCGATCACAGCAGAGTTGACACCGGCGTCAATCGCGGCCTGGCCTAAAGATGGACCTACAATAGCTTCTTCGACAATTTTAGCAGTAGTTGGAAGACGTCCAGCTTTTAAAACGTTTGCTAGATCTTTTGTATCTTCGATTGTAAAGTTTCCCGAAATCTGGGAGTTTCCGTTAGGGATTTCTTCGTTAACCGTCGGTGCGGAATATACTACTCCGTCCAAAACAATAGCGACGGCTTCCTTGTTTTG
>NZ_JABMCQ010000329.1 GCF_013179575.1 Sphingobacterium shayense
GGGAGACTTTAGTACGAAAATGCTCCAAACAAATAGAATCGTCGATTCTCTATTTTTTATAAAAATCACGATTAAAGATGGATTGATAATTAAATACAGACTATTGGAAGATACTCTCGAGGTCGCAAAATCATTATCGATTTGAGCAATTACGATTCTGTGTTTTGATGGCGACTAAATCTTCTTTTTTGCGTATTGGTTGATCATGTTATATTGAGCTAGTGTATATCGTTGATTTGAAACGAAACATTATGACGATGTCAATTCAAGATTTTGATACAATCCAAATTGTTAAAAAAAACTGTTGAAGAAAGAGGACAAGGAATGACTCACACGTGTTCAAAACGCAACAGAAAGTAGGAATAGATTCGAAGGATGGGAAAGACCTTGGGTCATGAATTATTAGTAAATTTAGCGATTTTATTTCATGACAAATTAATTGTAAATATTAAAAATTGACTTATGAAAAATTTAAGTATACTTTTTCTATCGCTGGTGTTTGCGGCGTGTAATAATGCTGGAACTGACAACAAATCAAATGTTGACACAATCTCTAATTCTCTGAATTCAAAATCTTACGATTCTGAGAATATCATTGGGTCATATGCGTATGAGCATAACGGAGATACTATTGCAATGCACCTGAATTTACAAGGGGACAGTGTGATGGGACAGCTGATTTACGCTTTAAAGGAAAAAGATATTAATTCCGGGAATTTTAAAGGGGTCATTGTCGATAGCGTGCTAATAGCGACGTACGAATTTGAATCGGAAGGACAACTATCAAAAAGAGAAGTAGCTTTTAAGCTGGATGGGAAATCAGCGGTCGAAGGATATGGTGAGGTGATACAGGAAGGAGACGGATTTAAGTTTAAGGACCGAGATAAGCTGAAATTCGGCGATGGAGTTGTCCTTGTAAGGCTAGCTGATTAGGTTAATAGATTAAGCCACGTTTTTCTATCAAGATTCTGTAAAAATGAGGTTTCAGATTTTATTAGATCAGTCGCTAGCTGTTTTTTCTTACCTTGAAGAAACATAATCTTTTCTTCAACAGTATCGGGGCAAATAAAACGGATGGCGACTACTTTTTTAACTTGTCCTAATCGGTGTGCCCGATCGATAGCTTGATTTTCTGTGGCTGGATTCCACCAGGGGTCCATAAGAAATACATAATCGGCGGCAGTTAAGTTTAAGCCTGTTCCCCCGGCCTTTAAACTGATAAGAAATATTCG
>NZ_JABMCQ010000033.1 GCF_013179575.1 Sphingobacterium shayense
AGGGCTTTTAGCTTCTGTACGCTCTAAAAAGCAAGACGATTGGATGGAAAATAGGACTCGAGTTATTGTTGCAACGAATGCCTTTGGAATGGGAATCGATAAACCGGATGTGCGTTTTGTTTTGCATTTGGACGTTCCGGAAACACTAGAAGCATACTATCAGGAAGCCGGTCGAGCAGGTCGTGACGGTAAGAAAGCATATGCTGTAATGATGTATAAGCAAGAGGATAGAGATAAGTTAATGCGCTACTTTGAAGCTAGTTTTCCTACTGTTGCGTTTATACAGCAGGTTTATCATCAACTGGCAAATTATTTTCAGATTGCTTATGGGGCAGGAAAAGGCGTAGTATCATCGTTTGATATCGTCGAATTTACCAACCGATATAGTTTTGATCTTCTTTCTGTCATAGGTGCAATTAAATTTCTTGAACGTGATGGATGGATTGCTGTATCGGAACCTGCAGTGTTACCCTCGCGGATAAAGTTTGAGGTCGATAGTCAGGAGCTATATAAATTTCAAGTTCAGTCGGCAAAATATGATCCGCTTGTGAAATATTTATTACGAAATCATGGTGGACTCTTCGAGTATTTTATTGCGATAGATGAATACGATATCGCACGTAAATTAAAAATATCTTACGATGCTGTATTGGAGTTGTTCCATGGTCTGGTAAAACTAGAAATAGCATCTTATTTACCAAAGACAGACTCTCCCCAATTGGAGTTTTTACAGCCTCGTGTCGATTATAAAAACCTTTTTGTTGATACTGCATTCATATTTGAAAGGAAACATATTAAAAATGAGCAATTAAATAGCTTGTTCAAATATTTGGACGATACGAATTGTCGAAGTATCGCTTTGCAAAGTTATTTTGGTGAAATCGACGAATTATTATGTGGCGTTTGTGATATTTGTATGAAAAGGATACATTTTAAACAAGTGGAAATCAAATTAATAGAGGTGATTAAAAATTTATTGTTGGTTGAGCCAAAATCTCAAAATGACCTGATGCGGTCTCTAAACGAAATAAAACGAGAGCATAAACTAGCTGTGATTAGCAGACTAGTGGAATCGAAGCAGATCGTTCTTAAAGACAACATGTATTTTTGGAATACGACGTTCTAGCAACCTGCTTGTCGATTTTTTTGACAATGCGATGAAAAAGTTCAAAAAGTAAAGGTTTGTATCTATTTCAATACTTGTTACCTTTGAATTCAAATCAGATACTTTTAGGTTATGGCAAAAAAGTTATATGTTTCGAATTCCACGGAATCTTCTCGAATGTTTAAAAATGATTTTCTAGAGTCATTGACGAAAATACATTACAGCGTTCCATTGATTTTTTGGATTCCTGTTATCTGCTATTTTGTATATAAAGCACATATAATAGGCGAACTAAGCTCGGGAAAAGTAGCGTTGTATTTCTTTTACGGTTTAGCTTTCTGGACCCTCGCTGAGTATATTTTACATCGTTGGGTGTTTCATTTTGAACCTCGTTCTAACTGGGGGAAGCGTATTCATTTTATCTTTCACGGGGTACACCATGACTATCCTAAAGATCGTTTACGATTAGTGATGCCTTTATCTGCGAGTATCCCGATGGCCGCAATAATATACGGAATTTTTAGTATCTTCTTTGGAGAGTATACGTTATCGGGCTTTTTCGCTGGATTTCTGTTGGGCTACTTGATTTATGACGAGTCCCATTATGCTATGCATCACGCTAATTTTAAATCAGGCTTGTTTAAGAGAATTAAAGATCACCATATGTTACATCATTATTCTGATCCTGAACGTGGATTTGGTGTTAGTTCGGGAATATGGGATGTAATCTTTGGTTCAGGATTTTTAAAGAAAGAGAAAAGCCATAGAAGTAAAGAAGAAAGTAAAAATACGCAAAACTAAACTACCCACCACCATAAATATCGTTTAGTTTTAACTTACCAGCGTATTAAAACGGACCCCCAAGTGAACCCGGCTCCGAATGCTGCTAGACATATCAAGTCTCCATCTTTTATTTTTCCCTCTCGGTATGCTTCACTAAGTGCTATAGGAACTGATGCAGCTGTCGTGTTTCCATATTTCTGAATATTGTTAAATACTTGTTCGTCGGACAACTTAAGTGTTTTTTGTATAAATTGAGATATCCGCAAGTTTGCCTGATGAGGGATCAATAGCGTAATATCTGACGATTTTAAGCTGTTTTTCTCTAACGCTTCGTAGATAACTTCCGGAAACTTAATCACTGCTTTTTTAAAAACGGCCTGTCCATCCATATACGGAAAAGCTGTACCATTGTTTAGCATTTCAGTCGTCATCAGCATCCCACCAAGTTCCTGATCTGGCCATTCTGGCTTTTCCTCTAGCCATAGGCCTCCCGATGAGCCAGGGTAATACATGGCAAGTTTTTCAGCCTCTGTGCCATCAGAATGAAGATGGGTGCTTAATATCCCTTTTTTGACATCGGTAGATGGTTGAAGTACTACCGCACCAGCACCGTCACCAAAAATTACGGACACATTTCTACCTCTCGTCGAATAGTCAAGCGCGAAAGAATGTTTTTCTGAGCCGACAACAAGGATATTTTTGTACATGCCCGTTTTTATGAATTGGTCTGCTACAGATAATGCATATATAAAACCAGAGCACTGATTGCGGATATCAAGCGCACCGATTTCTTTCATTCCCATTTCACGCTGGAGAAGTACACCACATCCTGGGAAATAGTAATCAGGGGATAAAGTCGCGAAGACGATAAAGTCGATGTCTTGGGCGGTGGTACCGGCCTTTTCAATTGCAATTCTCGATGCTTGGACTGCCATTGTAGTGGTCGTTTCTGTTATTCTATCGGCATAACGTCTTTCTTTGATCCCGGTACGCTCTGTAATCCATTCATCGCTAGTGTCCATAAATCTTGTAAGATCGTCGTTCGAATAGATGTTTTCCGGAACATAATGACCTATCCCTGCTATCTTTGAATTAAACATGTTTTGTTATTTAATGTGTTTGACCATAAGTATATATCGAGTTTTTTTATCTCTTGCGATTAAAACGTTCCATACCCGCTGGTTTATTGTCAAAAATACATATTATGGACGCGCAATTAGTTATAAATATTGTAACTTTTCGTTTTTTCAGGAAATGGAGATGCGAGTAACTTTTTATAAAACGAAGTGTAAAATCCACCTATTGTTTAGTTTGGAAGTCAGCTCCTACTTAAAGTTTTGTAAAATAAATACTCAATTTAAGAACTGTCACTTGGGCCTCGTGGCGTGCGCAAATTTGAAAGGGGTAATTTAGGGTTTTCTAAAATTTAAAAATTGACTATTTTTGTTAAATGAGTGTAGAAACTGAACAAGAGACTTTCACGCTAGCAGAAATTTTAGCGGTTGCACGCGATTCCAATCGTTTGATTTTGTGGAATGATGAAACTAATACGTTTGATCATGTCATCCGCTGTTTGATGCATCATCTTCAATATTCTGAATCTGAATCTGAGCGGATTGCTTGGGAAGTACATAATAAAGGTAAATGCATTGTACTTGAAGGTACCTACACGGAGGTCGAAGTGTATAGAAAAATACTTAAGTCAGAGGGTTTGACGGTATCGACCGAGTAATGATATATACGTAATAATGCAGTTACGATACAGCTAAAACTATTTAATTTTGGTTGCTTTGTGAAACATTTATTTTTTCCACATGCTTTCAACTATAAATTTAAGAGTATTTATTTTCTGTTTTATGTCGCCGTTGTTTCTGTTAGCACAAAAAAGCACCATTAATGCTATCGTTGTTGACGCAGTAACAAATGAACCCGTTATTGGAGCCAGCGCTTCCTTATTAAGACAATCTGATAAAACGTTTGTACTAGGGGCGCAAAGTGATATTCAAGGAAAGCTTTTGTTCTCCGAGGTTGCAGTTGGGAGTTACGCCTTGCGAATTACTTATGTAGGAATGCAGGATATTATTCGTGAAAGCATTGAAATTACGGAGACCGAGAATCTAAATTTAGGTGTTATCAAGCTAACTTCTGATGGAAAGGTCATACAAGAAGTGGTTGTTGAAGGGCGAGCGCCGGCAATGAAACTAGGTATCGATAAAAAGGTATTTGATGCTTCTCAAAGTTTGGTGAGTGCGGGCGGTTCGGCAACCGACCTTCTGCAGAATGTTCCGACAATCCAGGTTGATATGGACGGTTCTGTTAATCTGAGAGGCTCCTCAAATGTTAAAATTTTGATAGACGGAAAGGAATCCGCTATGGCTGGAAGTGATGTGAATTCCCTCCTTCAATCATTGCCAGCAAATGCAATAGACAAAGTAGAGATTATCACTAACCCTTCGTCGAAATATGATGCCGAAGGTCAATCGGGAATTATCAACATTATTTTAAAGAAGAATATTCGTACTGGGTTGAATGGCAACGTAACGTTGTCTGGGGGATCCTATAATAATTACATGGCGGGTGTCACACTAAACTATCGCGACCGAAAATTTAATTATTTCGGGAGTTACAATTTTAATCGTCGCCATAGTGTTGGATCTGGGCTGCGAGATAATTATTATTTAAATAATAATAGCCAGATTAATAACTCGGAGGAAAGTTTTAGAAAGGGGATTAATAACACTATTAGTCTAGGCGCTGATTATTTTATTAACGATAAAACTACTATCGGTGTTTCTGGAGATATTAGTATTCGCGATAACAATCGCGGCGAAGATTTGGTTTATACATATTTTAATCATCCTGAACTTTCTGGTACCAGTACAAGATTAAATAGACAAGAAGAAAGTGACTTAGGATATGATTTAAATCTTGATTTTACCCGAAAGTTTCATAAAGTTGGTCATGAGTTGACGGCTAATTTCAGCTATGGCAAAGATACAGAGGATGGAATAAATAATTTTACGCAGGATTATACGGCTAATATTCCGACAAGCGGTCGTATAAATAATACCAGCGAAGATGGAACACTAATCAATATGCAGGTCGATTATGTCCTTCCTTTTTCTGATGAACACAAGTTCGAGGCAGGTTATCGTACTTTTATTAGAAAATCATTTGACACTCAATTTTCAGACACTTTAGATACCGAAGATGGTTTGTATTATCCGGATTATTCAATTAGCAATGATTTTGATATGACTAACTCAGTGCATGCAGCGTATTTCAATTATCAAAATAGATTGTCGAACAGAATTGGGTATCAAATTGGTTTACGTGCAGAGCAGACAGACCTTACGACGGTATATTATGCAAAAGACCCGTCCTTACCGGCTAACGAACTGGCGACTGAAGGAGGGTTAGATTATTTCCGGCTTTATCCTAGCTTATTTCTGACTTATGATGTTGGACAAGATGGGGATAAGGTGCAGCTAAGTTACACCCGTAGGGTGGAACGTCCTCGAGGGTGGCAGGTAAATCCATTTCCTGATGTGTCAGACGAAATGAATCGACGCCAAGGGAACCCAGATTTGTTACCGGAAGATATCCATTCACTAGAGGCAAGTTTTGCTAAGAGCTACAGTCGATGGAATTTTATATCTACTGCATATTATCGCCGGATGAACGATGTGATGCAGCCATATATCTATTTTGTCGACGATCGAAGTGTCACTTATAGTAAATGGGAAAACTTGACAAACTCTAATGTAGCAGGTCTTGAGCTAATTGCCAAAGTAAACATCAAAAACTGGTGGGATGTTACTTGGAATGGAAATTTATTCTATAATAAATACGAAGGGAATTCCGAATTTAATATAGAAGAACAAGAAGGGGTCAACTGGAACACAAATGTCAATACAAATTTGAGATTTCCAAACTCATGGTCGATGCAGCTAAGAGGAGATTACCGTGCCCCACGGGTTATGGCACAAGGAAAAATGAAATCTATGACGGGGGTCGATGTGGCTGTTAAAAAGGAATTTATGAATAAGAGAGCTAATCTGTCATTAAACGTGAGGGATGTATTTGATACACGACGTTTTGGCGCGACTACTGAAACGCCACAGATTAGATCAACTTTTGAACACCGCTGGATGAAACGTATGTTCACCTTGTCATTTTCTTACCGTTTTGGTTTTCAAGATCTAAATAAAAAGCGCGATAATAATAGCCAAGGTGGGGAAGAAGATATGGGAGGTGGTTTTTAAAAACTGGTTAAATTTACTACCTTTAACACACAACTAAACTTAAGATTGAAACAATGGAAAAAAAATTTATGAGCATTATGGGTGCTGCATTGGTATTTGCGATGACTTCTTGTAACACACAAAAGGTTAACAAGACAACGACTCCTATTCCTGACTACGAGATAAGTCAACTTCCCAAAGTGAATGTTAAATCATTTAAGAAAAATGCTGATGGTGCCTACGTATTATTTGATGGTAGCTCGTTAGAGGGATGGAGAGGATATAATAAAGCGAATGTACCAGCAAAATGGGCTATCGACGGAGAAACCCTAAAATTTTCCGCGAGTCCTGCAGGAAAGCCTGATGCGGACGGCGGTGATATTATTTTTGCGTACGATTTTAAGAATTTCGAATTAGAGTTTGAATGGAAAATTTCAGAAGGAGGGAATTCAGGTGTGTTTTTTCTTGCTAAAGAAGTTAAAGATCAACCGATCTATATATCTAGTCCGGAGTATCAATTGTTAGATAATGAGAATCATCCGGATGCAAAAATGGGTGTAGACGGTAACCGTAAGTCGGGGTCACTTTACGATATGATTCCTGCGAAGCCGCAGAATGGTAACCCTGCCGGGCAGTGGAATAAAGCAAAAATCGTAGTTAATAAAGGGAAAGTTACGCATTACCAAAATGACGTAAAAGTCGTTGAATATGAATTTTGGACTCCAGAATGGAAAGAACTGATACAATCAAGTAAGTTTAGTGAAACCAAATGGCCTTTAGCATTTAAACTTTTAACTGAGGTCGGCGGTAAATCAAAATCTGGTGTAATTGGTTTCCAAGACCACGGGAATGATGTTTGGTTAAAAAATGTTACTGTAAAGGTACTTTAAAACCCTTTGCTGAGATACAAACGACCTGCTTCGAACAGAAGCGGGTCGTTTGTGTATATACAGTTTTTTAAAACAGCGATTGAAGTTCCTTCAAATCGGTAATCATATGTTTTACATCCGTCGGTCTTTGAGCACCCACCGCATTAAAATAAATTGCGTCAATGCCAGCATTTTGTGCACCTCGGACATCGGCATCTATGCTATCACCTATCATTACGGCATTTTCAGTCCGTGTATTTCCATTATTGATAGCATATTGAAATATCTTTGGGTTCGGTTTGTTCACCCCGATAACTTCAGAAATTACTATTGTCTGGAAATACGGACGCAGCTTACAATGATTTAGTTTCATTTCACAAGCTTCTCGAAATCCGTTGGATATTAGGTGAAGATTGTATTTAGAATGTAAATAAGCTAAGGTTTCATGTGCATGGGGGAACAGATTCGTTTTGGTGGGGCAGATTGCGAGATAATCTTGTTCGAATTTCCAGGGAAACGTTTTTGGATCAATACCAAGTTGCTGAAATGTATCCTCAAACCTAGCTCTGCGCAATGTTTGTTTATCTATTTGTTCGTGATGGTAAAGATTCCAGAGCCGATGATTGTTCATCGTATAAGTTTCAATAAATTTATCCGAGTTTGATTCTCCCGTAAGATCGCCGAACTGGTATTTCCCATAGAGCTCATGAAGGGTCTCACGTGCGTTGAGGTCGAAGTCCCAAATTGTATGATCTAGATCAAAAAAAATATCCTTTTTAGCTGAAAACATATACAAATATAGACAATGGATCTTCGTATTAGTGTCAAAATTGGCGTAGTATTTCCTTTGAGGTCAACAAATAGTTATTTTTGTGTATATTGATAATTCTTGCGATGAGGAGAGCACTTGTATTGTTTTATTTCTTGGTATTCTATGCAGTGATGCAGCTGTTCTGGTGGGGATACTTACTCGTAAATTACGAACCAGAACGCAAAGGTATGATCATAGGCGAGGGAGTTTTTTTTCTCCTTATTTTTATTTGGGGAGCACTGCGTTTGAAAAAACTTTTTACGAGAGAACACAAGCAACAACAACAACAACAAAACTTTTTACTTTCAGTAACGCATGAATTGAAATCTCCATTAGCATCTGTAAAATTATATATTCAGACGATCATGAAGCGTGATCTAAACCGCGAGCAACAACAGATGTTTCTTTCGAACTCGCTCAAGGATATCGAAAGATTAGATTACCTGGTGGAGAACGTCCTTTTAACAACAAAATTAGAAAATAATCGGTTTAGTCTTCCTAAAGAGGATTTTAACTTTTCGGATGTGGTGAATGACGTAATAGGGCGTTTGCAAAAGAATTTTTGCAGTACGCAAATTATTGAACCAGATTTAGACAGCCACGTGATTATTCATGCTGATAAGTTTGCTATAACGAATGTTGTTAATAATTTAGTGGAAAATGCAATTAAATATTCTCCGCCGTGCGCAAAAGTTAATGTGGTGCTGA
Source organism: Sphingobacterium shayense (assembly GCF_013179575.1). GTDB lineage: Bacteria > Bacteroidota > Bacteroidia > Sphingobacteriales > Sphingobacteriaceae > Sphingobacterium > Sphingobacterium shayense. The sequence goes on from NZ_JABMCQ010000033.1 coordinate 8,521, forward strand.
AAAGAAAAGAGGAGGGAAAGTTGATGTTCTCTGTATCCGATCATGGCTCTGGTATATCTGAAAACGAAAAAAAGCTTATTTTTAATAAATTTTATCGCGTAGGGAATGAGTCCACACGTAAAACCAAAGGAACTGGTTTAGGGTTGTACATTGTGAAGACCGTCCTGCAAAAGCATAATGCAACCATTAAGGTTAAAGATAACACTCCGTCAGGGAGTATTTTTGAAGTAACATTTGAAAACTATGCAAATTAAACAACGTATACTGTTAGTAGAAGACGAAGAGCATCTGTTGGAGGCTATTAAATTAAATCTTGAACTTGAAGGTTATCGCGTCACAACGGCGACCGATGGGAAGAAGGCGCTCAAGAGGTTTAAAGAGGAACGCTTTAATCTGGTAATTCTAGATGTGATGATTCCCGAAATTGATGGCTTTCAAGTTGCGGAAACGATACGTCTGCAGAATACTGAAGTTCCCATCATGTTTTTAACAGCGAAAAATAGTAGCGAGGATCGCATTACAGGATTGAAGAAAGGAGCAGATGACTATCTCGTGAAACCTTTTAATTTGGAAGAACTGATCCTGCGCGTAGGAAATTTGATCCGTCGTGGACTTAAATCAGATGATCTTAAGGAATTTAATTCCTATACTATCGGCGACAAGACTATCTATTTTAATTCTTTTGAACTTCATCAAAACGATGGTACGATCACTTCTTTAACAAAGAAGGAAACGATGCTACTAAAATTGCTAATCGAACGGAAAAATGAAGCTGTTTCGCGCGAGCAAATATTGGAAACTGTTTGGAATTACGACGTGTATCCATCAACGCGAACGATTGATAATTTTATTTTGACATTTCGTAAATATTTCGAGCCCGATCAAAAGCATCCTGTGTATTTTCATTCGATACGCGGGGTGGGATATAAATTTACGGATACACCGTCATCGTAAAACAGCTTCATGAATACTAAGTCAAGAACGATTGTAATTGCAATAGCAACGGCGTTTCTTCTTTATGCTCTATATGCGGGGCATTATAATATAGCTGTCTATATCTTGGGTGGTATTGGCTATATAGTATGGACGCATTTTCGCGATGGCACCGTATTTCTAGCGACTCAAGCATTTCATAAGCAAGATTACGGTAAGACTAAGGAGCTTTTGGAAGAAATTAAGAATCCAGATAAACTTCGCAAAGGTTGTCGTAATTATTATGAGTTCATGATGGGGAATATCGCATTGAAGGAAGATCGGGTTGATGAGGCCGAATATCATTTTCAACTTGCTTCACGGCTGCCATGGAAGCGAGATACGGAAAAAGGATTTGTACTCATTAACCTTGCAAACATAAGTTTACGTAAGAAAAACTATGATAGAGTACAGCCCTATTTGGATTTAGCAAAAAAGCTCAAGCTAACCGTGCGACAGTTAGGTATAATAGAGAAAATAGAAGTGGAATTAAATAAAGTAACTAAGTGAGTCAGATTTTAGAGAACGATTTATTGATTAGGGCTGCACAATCGCAGCTGACTGAAAGACCTCCAGTATGGATGATGCGTCAGGCAGGGCGTTTTATGCCTGAGTATTGGGAGATTAAGAACAAATACAGTTTCTTAGAGATGTGTAAAACGCCGGAGCTTGCAGCCGACGTTACTATGTTGCCAGTAGACTTATTAGGTATCGATGCCGCTATATTGTTTTCGGATATTTTGGTCACTGCCGAGGCGATGGGGGGGGATCTCTCATTTGAGCAAGGAGTTGGCCCTCGGTTTAGTAATCCCGTACGATCGAAAGGCGATGTAGACAATCTTTCTGTTGATTGCTTGGATAAACTAACCTACGTAGCAGATGCAATAAAAGTAATTCAGCAACGATTAAATGGAAAACTTCCGTTAATAGGATTTGCGGGAGCACCCTTTACAATATTAAGCTATTTAGTAGAAGGAGGGTCGTCTAAAGATTTCAAAAAAACGAAATTAATGCTTAACAATGAGCCTGAGTTAGCACATAGGATTTTGCAGAAAGTAGCGGATGTGACCATTCAATATTTAAATATGCAAATAGATGCTGGAGTGAATGCGGTTCAGCTTTTTGATAGCTGGGCGCTGGCATTGTCTTGGAATGATTATAAAGAGTTTTCTCATAAATATAATTCTTATATATTGGCTAACATTAAGCGATCCGTTCCTGTAATTTCGTTCTGTAAAGGATCATCTGTTTTTGCTCCCATTATGGCCGAAGCGAAACCAGATGTGATCTCGGTAGATTGGAATGCCGATTTAAAAAATATTAAGCAACTTCTTCCTGAAGGAATTGCGGTTCAAGGTAACTTGGATCCATTTGTTTTATATGCTGATAAAGCAGTTATACGTAGGAAGATTGTTGATCTTTTTGAGCGTATGCGCGGTGAAACAGGATTTATATTTAATCTAGGACACGGAATAATGCCTGATATCCCATTTGATAACGTGAAATATGCTATTGATGTGGTGAAAGAATTTAGATATTAAGTAAGTGGAAGGGGGTAACATAGTTTTACCCCCCCCTATATTTTTCAGTACTTTATGTTGTATCTATACGCAAAATCGTTACATATTATCTTTATGGTCTGCTGGATGGCGGGACTGTTCTATATGCCTCGATTATTTATCTATCATACCGAGGCACGGCAAAAAACTAAGGAGGAATTTGGCGTGCTACACGCACAGTTTATATTAATGGAACGTCGATTATGGTGGGTTATAGCAACTCCCGCCATGTGGATTACGATCGCTTCCGCACTAGTGATGTTATATTTATCTCCAAGTCTTTTAAGCCAGCCATGGATGCATATAAAGCTTGCTTTTGTAGTTTGCTTGATTGCCTACCATTTCAAAACTCAACATTTAATGTTTCTGCTTGCGAATGGCAGGTCAAAATGGACATCCTCACATTTACGATTATGGAATGAAGTGTCAACGATAATTCTTTTTGCTATTGTATTTTTGGTTATCTTTAGATCGGCTGTCGATTGGATCTTTGGAGTGATCGGCTTGATCGGGTTAGCTATCCTGCTGATGACTTTAATCAAAGTATATAAGCGATATAGGAAATCTAAAGGAGAGAAAGTCGATTAATTTTATATTATGAAAAATATTCTCGCGTTACTTATTCTAACGATCGTTGTCCATATGAGCTATGGACAAGATAATTCATTTGCATTAGGTTTTTACGGCGATGTACAAGCGAAAACACCATCCTATAACGGTGCTTTTGGGATACAAGCGAAGTATGATTTTGCTAAGCATTCCGGTGTTCAAGGACAGGTTTACGGGAGGAATGGCTATGTTGCAGTTGGTGCAGATTATATATTATCTATTCTCGATCGCAGCAAAACTAATTTTCGTTTATTCCTAGGAGCAGGGCTCAGCCAAGATTTTTATAAGTACAACGAAGCTGATGATAATGGAACTATCGCTGTTCCTGAATCTAAAGATAACTTTACGGTCGTTAACGGACAAACTGGTTTGGGTTATTTTTTCCCTTCTGTAAATTTATCTGTATATACTGGATATAAACTGAAATACAACACCAATTGGGAGGAGCTAGACCCTAACTATATTATGCTTGGTGTTCGTTACCACTTGTGGTAGAGATAGGGGACTTTATTTTCCATAGCACATATATTTGATCTCCAAATATTCATCGATACCATATTTTGCTCCTTCTCGGCCCACGCCGGATTGTTTTACACCGCCGAATGGAGCGGATGCATTTGAAACCATTCCCGTGTTGATCCCAATCATCCCTGATTCAATTTGCTCACTCACGCGTTGACAACGAAATATGTTGTTGGAATACATATATGCGGCTAAGCCAAATGGAGTGTTATTAGCTAATTCAATAACTTGTTCTTCTGTTTCAAATTGAAACAATGCGCATATAGGCCCGAAAGTCTCTTCTTGAGCAATTAATGCGTCTACGGGTAGGTTTGTGATTACAGTAGGGCTGTAAAATAGATCACTGATGACTTTGCCGCCAGTCAGAATCTTAGCGCCTCGATTCATAGCGTCTGCGACATGCTCTTGTACTTTATCTATGCCATCTTGATTTATAAGTGGTCCCACCTGTGTACTTTTTTTCATCCCATCACCGACTTTGAGTTTCTTAACTTCAATGGTTAGTTTCCTTGCGAATTCAGCATATACGCTTTTTTGTACATAAAACCGGTTCACTGCAACACAGGTTTGCCCGGCATTTCGAAATTTTCCGGCTATTGCTCCTTGAACCGCTTTATCGATGTCAGCATCATCGAAAACAATAAATGGTGCGTTTCCTCCCAGTTCCATTGAAACACGCTTTATAGTCCCTGCTGCTTGACTCATTAACTTGCTTCCTACAGAGGTTGATCCTGTGAAAGATATTTTACGCACGATAGGATTTGTTGCCAGTTCTCGCCCCAAACCTATGCTGTCTTTTGAAGTAATTACGTTCAAAACCCCTACCGGGAGTTTTGCAAGTTGGGCGATCTTCGCCAATGCTAGAGCAGTGAAAGGAGTTTGCGATGCTGGTTTTAGGATGATTGTGCAGCCAGCTACTAATGCGGGAGCTACTTTTCTAGTTATCATTGCTAATGGGAAATTCCAAGGTGTAATCGCAGCTATAACACCTATGGGTTGTTTTATTGTAGCTAAACGTGTTGCTCCATTCATTGAAGGGATGGTTTCTCCATAAGTTCGTTTACCTTCTTCTGCGAACCATTCCATGAAGGAGTTTGCGTAATCAACCTCAACAAAGGATTCTTGTATCGGTTTCCCACATTCCATTGTCATGATTTCTGCAAACTCTTGTTTATGTTCATTAATTAAATCGAATATTCTTCGCACGTAATTTGATCGTTCACCAAGGGATGTATTACGCCAACTTTGCAACGCTTGATTAGCAGCGTCTATCGCATTTGTACAGTCTTCCACGGTCAAGTTGGCCACGGATCCCACGGGTTTGAGTGTAGCAGGATTAATTACCGTAAACGTTGATTTTCGTTTAACGAATTTTCCGTTTATATAGGCGCAGTTTTCAAGAAATAGTTTATTGTTCATTATGATCGTCCTTTCGATATGAGAGCCATTTATTTGAATTGATCGTAGACTTTAAGTATTTGACTCTTTTAGCCTCTGGTTGGCGGTCATTCTACAAATCGCATTTCATTGTTAAAGTTAAGATTTATGAATTAGAAATCCCAAATGATCCGTACAGTGATGTATAAGGTAACGAAAAGTCAGATCTTACGGTATTTTATATTATATTCAAATATCAAAACTAAGTATTTTAATAGCTTACAAAAAAGCGCCATTCCTGTGTTTAAATGTGAATGGCGCTTTAACGATTATAGATTTTTTAAAATAGAATGACCCATTTTATCTCGTTTTGTTTTCAGATATTCCTCATTATAAGGATTTGGACTGATTTCGATAGGAACGTTTTCGATGATTTCCAAACCGTAACCGACTAAACCAGCACGTTTGGTTGGATTGTTTGAGAGCAAACGCATTTTTGTTACACCCAAGTGTCGCAAGATTTGCGCACCTACACCGTAATCGCGAAGATCAGCTTTAAATCCTAACTGGATATTAGCGTCCACTGTGTCGACCCCGTTTTCCTGTAATTTGTATGCGCGTAATTTGTTGATTAGCCCAATACCTCTTCCCTCTTGGTTCATATACACGACAATTCCCTTTCCTTCTTTGTCAATCATCTCCATTGCTTTATGAAGTTGCGGACCACAATCGCAACGACATGACCCGAAAATATCCCCAGTAATACAAGAGCTGTGTACACGAACTAAAACAGGCTCATCTTCATTCCATTCTCCCTTATACAATGCAAGATGTTGTTCGCCTGTGTTTTTTTGGGTAAATGCTTTAAGTTTAAAGTCTCCCCATTGTGTGGGCATCGAAACAGTTTCTTCTTCTTGAATCAATGAATCGTGCTTTAATCTGTATTCGATTAAATCTTCAATACTTACGATTTTTAAATCGAAACGCTTTGCTACTTCCATTAAGTCAGGCAATCTGGCCATCTCGCCATCGTCTTTAAGAATCTCAACTAGTACGCCTGCAGGTTCGAAACCTGCTAATCGTGCTAAATCGACGGATGCTTCAGTGTGTCCAGTACGGCGTAAAACCCCCCCGTCCTTCGCTATTAAGGGGAAGATATGTCCTGGGCGTCCCAATTCTTCAGGTTGAATATTTGGGTCGATTAATGCTTTGATGGTTTTGGATCTGTCTGATGCAGATATACCTGTGGTACATCCATATCCTTGTAGATCCACAGACACTGTGAAATTTGTTTCATATACTGCGGTGTTCTGTCCGACCATTAAGTCGAGGTGTAGTTCCTCGCAACGCTCTTGGGTGAGCGGTGCGCACACCAAACCACGCCCATGTGTAGCCATGAAATTGATTATTTCTGGTGTCGCGTTTCTTGCTGCGGTTACAAAGTCACCCTCGTTTTCACGATCCTCGTCATCGACTACAATAATGACTTTTCCAGCTTGAATGTCTTTTATTGCTTCTTCGATGGTATTTAATTTTATACTCATGTTGTGTTAGTCTATCGATGCAAAGGTAGCGTACTTTCCAAGTATTTGTATAATAGACTTGTCAAAAATATGCCTTTACTGTACAGATGATTTCTTCGTAAATTTAGAGATCACCCATTTCCAAGCTGCCTGTAATTTAAGTTTGTATTGTTCGACATCAAAAAGAGATGAATCAGTGGTTGCTTTATACGTTAAAAATGCGGCCAAAGGAGTTAAGACGATAATCGCCATCCACATACCTAAAATTGGTTCCAAACTACCGTCTCTTGATGCTTTTTCGGAAACCGTAGAAATGATGTGATAAATTAAGAAAAATATAATTGCGACGACGACGGGTAGTCCGAGTCCTCCTTTACGAATTATAGCGCCGAGTGGTGCTCCTATCGCGAATAAGAGTAAGCAGGAAACGGCCAAGGTAAACTTTCTATGAAACTCAATATCATATCGTATATCTTTGTCCGAGTACAATTTATATTCAGCTTCTTTCATTTCGAAAATATTGTTTAGCTGCTGAATTTGGCTCAACGTGTTACTTATAACATTTCGGCGCTTGTCTTTTGGCACATACTCTGTTAAAAAGTCTTTAAAATCTGAAACTTCAATCGGTTTTACCTTGGCGTCGTGATGATAAGGCGAAAGATAATTAATGTAATTCTTTGTTTCGTGGAATATCGTTCGTGATACACTGTCTAGCTGGATTCGATTAGAATCAGTATACAACTTTAATTGTTTTAGATTTAGCATTGAATGGTGAGATTTAAAAAGACTCTCATCGGTTCTTTTCATCTGAAAGGCACCCATATCAAATTTCTGTTCAGTTTCTTTAAAACGGAATCGCGTAAACTGTTGGCGAGGATCGTATCGTTTTGCGTTCTGTGAACGAGACTCCTGATAACGCACTCCGTCCTTGAGGCGGAGGATCATATAGTTGTTATCGGCGGAATTTTGCATAAATCCTTCTTTGGCTAAAAGGACATTGCTAGCAGTGTTGCCAGTAGTATGGTCATAGATCATCAGATCTTTTAATATCGTGCCGTCATCACTTTTGCTTTTAGCACGAATAGAATATCCGGGGATCGTATTATTAAATATACCGGGTTTAATTAAAAAGTCGGCTTTTTTGTTTCGCACATCCCATAGCAAAGAACCCATTTTTAAATTTACGACGGGGAGTATATAATCTGAAAACAGGAATGACCCACCTGCAAATAGTGTTACCAGAAAAATAAGAGGGGTCATAGCTTTACGCAAGGAATAACCCGCTGCTTTGATAGCAACCAGTTCGTAACTTTCACCTAGATTACCGAACGTCATGATCGATGAAAGCAGCATAGACAAAGGTAGTGCCATTGATAACTGTACAGCACATTGATACGCTATTAATTCCAAGAGTACATACCACTCAAAGCCTTTACCAATCAGGTCGTCGATATACTTGAACAAAAAAAGCATTAAAAGAACGAACATCACGATACAGAAACATACCACGAACGGTCTTATAAATGCTTGTAAAATTAGTAAATGTATCTTCTTCATACCTATCAGATATTATAGCGGAATATCTGGGATAAAGATACTACTTTTTCTGCATTCGTATTTTCTCAAATATTTGTGTTCAACTGATTGTAAAATCTAGTAAAAAAGCATGATTTTGGTGGATGTTTACTCTATGCACCGATTACGCTTTGTAGATATCCGATTGAATTGTTCCATATTTGTTTACGATCCTCTAAGTTGTCTTGTTTTACAAAGTCTGTGATCGCTAACGCCACGTCATTGGTAAGCTCATCTTGAATAATTTCAATTTCAAAATAATAAGGTTCGTCTTCAATCCATTTAAAACGGACAGATTTATTTTCTTTAACAGAGGCTAAACGAGCTAAATTCACTTCATCGTCCCAAATGAATTCGTAAATGCCATCTTTGAAATTCACATCGTCAGCAAACCACTGCGATAAAGCATTTGGTTCTTGGATAAATGGAAATAAAATTCGAGGCGAAGAATTTATGATGTATTCTAAATGAATTTCAATTTTTTGTTCCATACAGTTTGTTTTGGCTATTATTGTTTAAATAACAAGGACGACGTATCGTGCTGTCTGTAATAATACAATTTTATTTTGGCATTCAAAATTAAAACAAAAATAAAAAGTGATGGGGTAATTAGCTTCGAAATTATGACGGCCGTGTAAAAAAAGGACACTCGTCCCCTTTTTTGAGATAATTGAAAGCGATTAGGTAATTGTGTTAAATAAACAGGATATACTGATAAGTACATACTTTACTAGAGATTGTATAATAACACTCATGAAGCGTTTAATACAAATAAGTTGACATGTCTCTACAGAAGATATTCTTTGGCGGAGTGTTGCTGAGCGGCCGAGGAAACCTAAAACCTCCGTTGTTGACACAATTATGATTTTGAGTGTGAAGAATCTCACGAGCGTTTGTCGTAGGGTATGTCGATATTCCTCGATAGTAAAAAATGGTATACTGCGAAAATTATCGAGTTAAAAATGAGTCTATTCCATGTTTAGTGGCGAAAAAATAGGTGTAAATTTATTTTTTACCTTTGCATATTGTCGATATTTGCTATATTTGCATCACGAAAACGGCGGGGTAGCTCAGATGGTTAGAGCGCAGGATTCATAACCCTGAGGTCGGCAGTTCGATCCTGCTCCCCGCTACAAATAGGCTTCAAGGTAACTTGGAGCTTTTTTGCATTTAAGGTCTTTCAACGGAACCGAATTTGTTGCTATCGTAAACCTGTTCCAAATCAAACTATTTTCTCGTTTAAATTATTTTTCTTGGCGATATATTAGTTTGTTAGCTAGTTTAACATAAGTAGACTTCTATTTACATAGGAAGGATCAGATCAATTCTAGATATTTTATGTTTTCTGTCGTTTTTTTGTGAAGGTTGATGTTTGGCTAATGGACACGCTTAACATCCAAAGTACTTACCACCAGAATAGTATCGAATGGAGGACTTTCGTCTGAAGTAGGGTAGCGATAAGTCTTCCCCCAAACCATGATTTTGAGGGAAGATAAGAGTATTACGACTTATTAATTTTATCGTTAAAACTCGGTTATTTAATTTTTATTGGAATAAAAACAATTGTTTTATAATTGTCCTTTTCGTAAAATACACCGATGGTTTTTTTATTAAGAAGTACAATATCCGAGTAAGCAGCGTACGAACCTTTATAACCTTTAGGTGCCTTTGCGATGGTTTGATTTAAGTACCATGATTTACCGCCATCTTTTGAAAGACGTAACGTTAAATTGTCTCTATCTTTTGGATTTGCGGCATTACAAACTGCGAGAATATATTTTTTACCTTTTTTCCAAGAAAGGGTACTTCCTTGGTTTACCGGATCGGGGAGATTTTTGTCATAGAATGTCGTATCCCAAGTAACTCCTCCATCGCTTGAGTAGCTGACAATCCGTGCTCGTACGTTCCCTTGCTGGTTACGCGTGTTCATGTAAATCCCGGTATCTGAAATTTGTGCTGCCATTGTCTCGTTACCACCTTCGAAGGATATTGTTTGTGTAAGTTTAAATGTCTTTCCGTGATCGTCTGAGTAGAACGCATTTGCGAAATAATCTTTTCCTGCCTCTTTAGGGCTTCCTTCAGAATGGTTTGCAGGAACGTAGAGTCTACCTTTGTAATTCCCTGACTTAAATTGTAAAGCGTGCCCAGGTGTGTTTGCGTGGGTTCGCCAATCTTCAGCAAAATTATATTTGGTATTGACCATCGGTTGTTTCGGACGATGTACTTGTGTTGTTATATTTACCGGATCGGACCAAGTTTTGGCGCCGTCAATTGACGTGATATACCAGACCTCGCGTAATCCGTTACCTTTTCTAACTTCGTGCTCATGGTTATTTCCAGTATTGTAAAATAAGAATATTCGACCGTTCGGATATGCCGGGTCGCATTCATCAACGACTGGTGCGACGTTGCCCGCTTGAAGTTTATGATAATCTGCGGCCACCTGGATTTTTCCCCATGTTTTTCCGCGATCCTGGCTGATTTTGTATACTATATCCACGTTTCCGAAGTCTCCTGCGTGATCTACGCGCCCCTCTGAGAAGGCAACTAGGTCGCCGTTGGTGTTTTTAATAATCGCAGGGATGCGAAAACTCGCATAGCCATCTTTTCCTGATTCGAATACGGTAACTTCCTGAGCTTTTATTGTCAAAATAGCCAGCAAAGAAGCGATAGTAAGATAGATTCTTTTCTTCATATTGTTTGTAATTTAATTGCACGGAATAAACGTGAACATCCATTTTATGGGATTATCCCAAGAGTCACCTTGAAAGCTTCCAACTGGGAGTTTTACAAGAACGTCGTTCCATCCCTTTTTTAATTTAATCATTGTAGGGTCTCTAAATGTATACCCCTCATCAATAAGTGGGATCTCGAGGTCTCCCTTTATTGCTGCTTGTTTCCATACCGGTGGGGCAATATGTGTTTTGTTCACCCAAACAGCACTTTTTCGAGTATCCCAAGTCCCGAGTTCTGGAGAATTACTAGCGTAAGACCTTGACAAGTTATTAAATCCAATCCAGAAAGGTTTTTCTTGTTCACTTTCGCTCCAGATTTTCGTATAGGCATACCATGTGGTGTTTTCTTGTGGGTTGTCAATTGCACCCTTTATTACGTCATTCCACCAATGACGTAAAATCACTGTTCCGCCCCTAATATTTTTATGAACAGGGTAGGAGTCTATATTTATTTTTTTCTCGATCGGGAAAGTTGCCGCGAGATTACCTTTATTATCAAAAGGACCAATCAGGTTCCATAAAATGTCGGTCTGTTTTGTATATGGGAAAGGTTTATTAGTGAAGTATTTTTGTTTATGAATGAGTAAACGTGCTTCAAATTCTTCAAACTCTCTATATCCGCTCGAATTTGTCGGCATGATATTACAAATCCAATTTGCTTCACCTCCACCGCGCCAGATACGTTCGGCGAAAGTAATTAGAGAAGGGTAGATCGCATTTTGATAGAACATATCTTCTGCTTTTGACACAGCTCGGTCTGGCCAAGAGCATAAAGTTGCACCCAAAAGGTTGGCGTGACCTTCGTCCTGTGAGCCGATCTTTCTATGGAAAAGTGTCGTTACGGTTTCCAGAGGGTCCATGTGGTTGATATATAGATGTTTGGAATCTATATATTGTACCGATCCTCGTTGGTTAATTGCATTTGCACCCCCCATCCACAATTGACGTATCGTTTGTTCTGAGAGGTTGCTACCTGGTTCCCAACCGATTGTTTTATAGCCCAGAGTTTCTACGTAACGGGTGATTTCAGGTATAAAGTTTTTGTTGGTAATCTTTACTTCATCACCTCCAATATGTAGATATGGTAAATCGGGGTATGTTCGTGAAAATTCGTTCAGCAATCTTTTAATGTACGTTATTCCTGAATCTGTTTGCATGTCAACGCCAAAAAATCGACTGAACGCTTTGCTGTGTCCGGGCATATCAACTTCTGGAACTAACGTAATATGGCGTTCTCGACAGTAATCGATTAAAGAGCTAAATTGTTGTTCAGTATAGTATTTCCCTTTCCAGCGAGTCATATATTGAGCGTCGGTGATTTCCGGATACGCTTTACTTGCTAAGCGCCAAGCGATATCCTCAGTGAAATGCAAGTGTAATACGTTAAGTTTATATTTGGCCATCACATCGATCTGGTTCTTAATCATATCGATAGGCTGGTAATTACGGCCAACATCTAATAAAAATGCGCGCCACGCAAAGGCTGGTTTGTCCTTAATTTCACAAAATGGAATTTTATGACTTTTTATATCAAATTGCCTCAGCGTTTGTAAGCCATAAAATAAGCCCGTTTTGTCGTTAGCAGTTATGATAATACCGTCGCCATTAATCAAAAGGTGATAACTTTCGGGTTGCTGCCTATTCTGGCTATTGTTAGATCGCCTCAGCGTTAACGTCGGTATCTTATTTGTATTGTTTGACGTTTTTACCGTTAAATTTAGTTCAGAAATTATTTCTTCGGCGGCGCGATATTCTTTGTCTAGTTCGAAATCATCTCTTTGAATCTGTATACCATTACTTACATTTAGAGCTCCTTCCGTCCATACAATATCGGTGGGTAATGGGATAAATGATTGTTGAGCATTTACTTTTGTCAAAAATAAACCGCACAACAAGTAGAATATATGAATCCATATACTCATATTCCAGTTGGCTCTTGGGGACCGTATGTTAAAGATGTAGTATAGTCGCATGCTATTCCCCAATTTCGTTTTTTAAAATTGACCAACAATACCACTCTTGTCGAGGTAAATGAAAAGGACCTTTAAATAGATTCCCTTTTGCAGTTTGTGATAAGCTACCGTCGCGGTGCAAATAGCCAAACCACTCACCGTTTTGTTTATCATGAAAATGTGTGTAGGCATAGTCATGTATCATTTGATGCATTTTTGCGTATTTCTCATCTTTAGTCATAAGAAATGCCAATAATGTAGCAATAATTGCTTCATTCTGTGGCCACCAGAATTTCATATCGTGCCAGTATTCTTGTACGGGTTTATTATATACATCTCTAAAATATATGATTCCGCCATGTTCCTTGTCCCAACCACGTTCCCACATGTAGTCCAGCATTCTACAGCCTAAATTAATGAGTTGAATGTCATTTTTTCGATATATGGCTTCATGCAGAATAAACCAGGCACCTTCAATAGCGTGTCCAGGATTTAGCGTTCGACCATCGATATGATCGACAATACTACCATCTGGGGCGACTTGTTCCATTACACAGCGAATATCATCTTTTACAAACTTTTCTTCGATCTCTTTAATCCATTCTAGAATAGCTTTATCACAACGTTTGTCTCCGATTGTTTCGCGAAGTTGTTGGGCGGTATTGATCATAATCATCGGTATACCGATGCCTTTTGTGATTCTTGTATTTTCGAATTTGGGTTCCATTAGACGTTCACCGCTTGCATATTCTAAACAGACGCCGAACAATTCCCTTGCTTTCTCGGCTGCCTGTTGATCTCCTGAAGCCTTTGCATACGCGGCAAACGCGATAACTGCAAAAGTTTCGGAGAAAAAGTATCGTCGCATTCGAATAGGATTGCCCTCATTGTCAACGTGGAAATACATTTTTCCGTTGACATCGAAGCATTTATCTTTCAAGAATTCATAACCAAGTCGAGCTCCCTCAAGCCATTCTTGACGCGGCTCTACCGTGTTGTATAGGGTGGCAAGCATCCAGCACGTGCGACCTTGAATCCAAACGGCTTTATCTGAATCGATCAAAGTACCGTCAGCGTCACGCATTAAGAGATAGCCCCCATTTTCTTGATCATAAGATCGGGGAAACCAAAAAGGAATCGTGTCTTCTAAAAGTTGTTTTTTGTAAAAATCACGAAGAGTATTAAGTTTTTCTGTATTCATTGTTATTTCTTTAGCAATAAACGAAATGTGCTAGCCGGTAACTCCGCCCTATTTATTAAATTTCCTAGACTAACTGGACGCCATCCGTAGACTAATGCAATAGGCGTTGCGTCCTTCGGTATTTCAACGTGAACTTGATTTGCGATAATTCGCCCGCTCGCTTCAACGAATTTGCCGTCAAGAGTTTCGAAAGCGAAGCCATGAAGAGGAGCGTTATCTTTCGTCTGTAGTTCGTCGTCATAATAAAATTCTAGCATGAGACTGTTTTTTTTCGTTTTATAATTTTTATAAAGAGGTCCGGAAGCAATATTGTTTTCACGATATTCTTTGGATAATGCCCATTGCGCCAACCTTTTTCCAACAGTAATTTTTTCTTTTGGATGTACATCCGTCCGATTTCCTATATCGCTGGTAATTGCCATTCCACTATTGGGAATTTTTGCCAACAACTTCCTTTGTGCGTCGCGAAAGCGGGGCCACGAAGGTCGTTGGATACTTGATAGTTGCGTATAATAAAAAGGAAAGTCTTCCTGCCATGCTTCGCGCCAACTAGCGACGAATGTGGGAAATAATTTATTATAGAGTTCTAGATTATCGGCGTCACTTTCACCTTGGTACCAAATAACGCCCCGTATAGAGAAAGGTACAAGCTGTGCAATACCTGCTTCGTAAATGTAAGATGGAGCGTACGGGTGCTGTTGAAAGGGAGAGTCGGATAGCTCTAAATTTTTATTTGCGCGTTCACGGCACCAAGACATTAAATAGTCCGTATTGCGCCATGGATGAAGGGATTGCACAAAAGTGGGGTTGGATTCTAATGTGAGTCGCGATAGCCACGCGAGTTGCGGTGATCCACCGACAGCGAGCGTAATAATTCCTACGGGGATATTTTGATTATTGGATATTTCGTTTGCAAAGGCATAGGCTACGGCGGAGAAACTTCGTGCGTTCTTTTGATTATTTTCCTGCCAAGATCCACTAAAAAATTCTAGCGAATTAGTTTTCTGCAAGGTGGCGGAATCCCATACGATATTGTCGGTGATCCCTGCTGACACGAATTGGAAGAGACGAATATTCGTATTTTTGTCAGCGGTGCTTGCTAAACTATCACCACCAAAGGCTTGGTGTAACCGAAAGTCCATATTTGATTGCCCAGCTGCAAGCCAGATGTCCCCAACAACTATGTTGTCGAAAGTAAATTTATCGGTACCATTCTCTATTGTTAACGTTTTGGACTCTTGGCTTAGTTCTGGCGGAGGGAATGTCACTTGCCAGTTGCCGTCTATTGTTACGGTAGTCTCAAGTTCGTCGCCATCCCATGTGACAGTAGTACGCGTTCCAGCATTGCCTTTCCCCCATATTTTTAGAGGTTTGTCACGTTGCACGACCATGTTCTTGCTGAAAATTTGTGGAAGCTGTAGTCCACCAAAATCGCCAGTAATATGTTGATATATTGTTTTTGCAATAAGAGCTGCCCCATGGGCGTTCGGATGTAAAGTAGCGGCATCCGTGAAGACATCTGGTCTGTTATGCAATGCAGCATATAGATCGATTGTCGGTAAATCCTTAGCTTGAGCCACTTGAGTGATTCGTGCTTGCAGGAGATGGTACCAATCAAATGTACTCGAAGAAAATCTTGGATGTCCAGTGAATATTGGAGACATTTGACATATATAGATTTTTAAACTTGGATTATCTTGCTTTAGTGTATCAATTAACCACAGGTAATCGCTTATAAACTGATCTCCGAAGTGCGGAAAATTCCTCGGGTCAGTATCGTTTAATCCTAAATGTATGATTGCGATATCTGCTTTATACTCCAGCGCGGCGGTGAATTGTTTTGTATTTTGATAAGGACGGTGGCCATTGTGCAACAAAGTGGCACCGCTATGGCCGAAGTTTTTTACTTCGTAGTTTGATCCGAGTAATCTTTCGAGTTCGGCGGGATAAGCATTTTTATCTCTCTGTTCAATCCCGAGCCCTTCGGTTACTGAGTCACCGATGCTTGCTACTTTAAGTTTCTTTTGAGCATGAAGAGTTACTGTAGATAAAACCGAAATGAGAAAAAATAATACGTATTTTGATGCCATGTTATTCTATTGGTCAGTAAAGTCAATTACTTTTGGGCGAAGCGTCACTAATTGCAGTACGAGTGCTATTAGAACTACTAAGGCTAACGTCGCAAAACCGTCCCCAAAATGTCCATCATCTTTAAATTTTCCTAATACTTGCGTAATAGCTGCACCAGCAAATACGCCAACCATGTTCATAAACCCATACGCTGTAGCACGTAACCGCGAAGGAACGAATTGACAAAGAATAGGCATGTTGTTTGCATCGAAGACACCGAATCCTATTCCAAATAATATCGCCGCACCTACTACCGCAAGGAAAGTTTCTCCCATACCAAGCAAGACTAGGGACGGAATTGTTAAGGCAAGCCCGATTGCACTGGTGTAGACGCGTCCTCGTATATTTTTTAAGACCCATCGATCGCTCGCCATTCCGCCGATAATAACACCGATGAACGACGAAGCCGCTATCGTTATAGTTGATAATGGACCTGCTTGTTCCATAGGAATTTTCAAACTGTCCGAAAATAGGGTCGGGAGCCAATTTTTTGTCGCCCACCCAGGTAGACTTGGTGCCGCGAAGTAGAGCAGAATTACCCAAAATGCAGTCATTGAGAATAAAGTTGATAATCCTTTTAAAAGCGGTACTTTTACGGTTGTATTTGGTTCATTCGATATTTCGTGCGTTTTTTCATGTAGTAAAAAACTCAGGAGGACTGCATAGACTATACCGACAAGACCGAACCATTGAAATGCTGAATGCCAACCGACATTACTAGCGAGCGTTGCACCAAAGCCTCCAAGAGCCTGCCCCATATACAAACCGGTCATGTGTACGCCAATAGCTAACGATCTGGTTTTTCCAGTATGATAATCAGCAATTAGAGCTAGGCCGGCTGGAATATATAGCGCTTCGCTAACACCCATAATTGCGCGTAAAATTAACAAATGGTCATAATTATCGACTAACCCCATTGCGTATGTGACAGCTGACCATATAAATAGACTTACGACTATCAGCCATTTACGGTTTACTCGATCAGCAACAACTCCGGCGACAGGACTCATAAATCCATATATGTATAAAAAAATCGCCATTAGAATACCAAAAGCCTCAGCGGTTTGGAGTTCAATAATATCAACCTGCATTGAATCGCGCATAGTTGATAGCATTTGTCTGTCGAGATAGTTAAGAAGAGCGACAACCCATAGTAGGCCAACGACGATCCATGGATATTGTTTCGTGTTTTTTAACATGTTGCTATAATTAGTTTCTTTCGATTTTTCCGATTAATATTTGATCTGTGCGGATACCCGCACTTTTTTCTCCGCTGGGGATAATAATTAGTTCACCGTGTGTTATCGCTAAAGTGGTTACGGGGCTTTCACCCTTAATAGGTGTCAGAGGCGACCATTTTTTTTGAGCAATATTATACGACCATGATTTATTGCTGAAACCTGGGTGTTCATCTTGGAGCTGTGCTTTGCGTGTATTTAAAATTTCTTTTTGAATTGGATCTTTCGTTTCGCCTATTTCAGCTATAATTGACTCAACTTTATGAAAGGTTTCAGCGTTATCACCACCGAAGATAAGTAAATCACCCGAAGAGTCCAATATGCCGGTACCTGCAGCTAAGGGCTCGGGTAACGTACCTATTTCTATAATGTTATTGTTAGGTATATCGAACTCGAAAATCTTGCTATAGATGGTACTCCGTCCGCCATTGTTTCGTTTTCTACCACCGACCACTAATATTTTATTCTTCTTGTTGGATACTACTACAGCGTGCGTTACTGGATAGGGTAGAGTAGACAGTTCTTCCCAAAGACTGCTGGGTACAGAAAGATCCAAACAATATATTTTATCGGAAACGAGATCTTGATTCTCACCCCCGATATAATAAAGCTTATTGTTAGCTGAAACGAGAGAACCATTTGTTAAAGGTAGTGGTAAAGGTGTAAGCCTCTCTCGAAGAACAGAATCTTGTGTAAAGGTAATTTTTTTAACTTCAGCAGAGACTCCCTTTTGGTTTTCGCCGCCAGCGATATATAATGCGTCATTCAATGAGCAATTTCCGACATATGCAATAGGTTCGGAAAGAAGGTGTTGGCTTTGTAACGAAATTTTGTCTCCATCTATTTTGAAAATGTATAATTCGGGGGAGTATTGTTTTATTCCACCTTCCCACGGCTTTTTGTCAGGGAAGTTAGCGCCACCAGCAATAATTAATTTGTCGCCGATAATACCGGCAATAGGTCCCGCTATCCCGATGTGTTTACGTCCATCTTTTTGTAGAGGTAGCGCTTCATTCGAATTCCAACGAATATTGTAATTTTCATGCTTTGTTCCGCATGCGGTTAAAATAGCGGTAATCATAAGAATAGCGGGTTGTATTTTCATTATACCCTAGATTTAAATGATTCAAAGTTGAGCTTGGCGACTTCTCGTTGAAAATCAACGAAGTTTTCTTGACTCATGTTGGCAACAGGCAACCTAAATTCGCCACAATTAATACCAACGAGTTTCATGTAAGCTTTACCTGTTGCAATACCGCCATATTTCCCAAGTAATGTTATCATATCAATAGATTTTTGTTGTAGAGAATTTGCCTTTTCAAAATCACCTTGATCGAATGCCTCCATCAGATCGATATATAAAGGTGCTGCATAATTATAAGTACTGCCGACAGCACCCCTGCTGCCAAGCACTAAGGAGGATAAGATATTTTCATCGCGGCCCCATAACATGTCGTATTTCCGATCGTTGTAATTCATACAAGACAGGAAGTCCATAAAATCTTCGTGCGTGTACTTAATCCCTTTAAACGTAGGAATAAGCGTATCTATCTCTTTTAGCAGATCCAGCATCGCGATGTTGACCCCTGTAAGAACGGGAATGTGATAATAATAGAAAGCTGTATTTGGTGCTGCTGAGGCTACTTTAGCACAACATAAAGCAAGCTGTTTCGCATTTGCGGGTTTGAAGTAGAAGGGTGAGGTGAATGAAATTACGTCAACCCCGGACTCTTCTGCTATTTTTGCTAATTCCATACACTCTTTAACATTTGTTCCGCCTAAAAACATCATTAATGTGAAATCTTTGTCATCTGCTGTTAAGGCGGTCCACGCCTGCATAACTTTTATTTTTTCTTGGAACGTAAGAGATACACCTTCCCCAGTCGATCCACAAATGAATGAACCTACAATTTTGTTTGCCTTCAGTAAATTATAATAGTCAGGGATAATCTCCAGATTTAACTCTCCCATGGCATCAAATGGTGTAAATGGCGCTGCAATTAGGCCTTCGATTTTCTGTGTGTACATTGTTTTTTGTTTAGCTTCTGTAGCGTGTGACTTATTCTTGATATTTTGAGTTTCCAAATGTAACTGAAAGAAGGACTAATGGATACGGGATCACACTAGCCCTCGCTTATTTAACTAATCTAATACTGACTAAGGTTTTGTTGTAGGGTATCCAGGTGTTTGATCAACTAACGGATCATCTGTCCATACCTGACTACCAACCGGCCATAATGTTTTGTAAGCCTCGGTACTTTCATTTAGGACACCATATGAATGATTTGGAGACTTGAAGACGAACGGTTTACCTGCATGTTTCATTCGACGGATATCGTACCAGCGTTTCCCTTCAAAAACGAATTCTTTATTTCGCTCCTCTAGAATTGCTAGCTCATTTTCATCCGTGCTTCCATTAACAAACGGCGTCGGGTCATTACCCATGTACGCGCGATTACGTATTGTCTGAATATATTGTGCAGGATTATCGCCTTCCGCATTAGCTATTTCTGCGAGCATCAAAAGCCGGTCTGCCTCACGGTAAATCGGCCAGTCACTATCCCAGTAATGAATGTTGTTGTTTTCTTCTCCTAGAAATTTTGTTAATACAGTATTCCGTATGGTAACTTTTTGAGGGTTTACATTTCTATCAATCGCATAAAAATCGTAAAATGTGGCGTCTCTCCGTTGATCCTCTATATCATAGGATTGAAATAGGTCATACGTATATGCGTACCGTTGCAAACCGCCAATATTTGATTGACCAATGTTTAATGGATCGATAAGTGTGGTGGAATTCACGTCTATGGTGTCTTTATAATAGATTCCATTGAAATTCGAGATTGCGTATGCGAACATGTGGGTGTTGGACATATTTGCTTCGTTATACGAAAATGGAATTGTTAATATAAGTTCGTCATTGCTGCGATCTTTTATAACGGATGCGAAATCCTCCATCAGCGTGTACCCCGTGATATCGTTTAATGCAGTTTTTGCATCTGTCAGATCCTCAATGTTGTTGTATACTTTTGCTGACCAAAGGTATACTTCGCCCTTTAACAT
>NZ_JABMCQ010000330.1 GCF_013179575.1 Sphingobacterium shayense
GTTTTTGCGAGCATACTATTACTTTATTCTCTTAGAGCATTATGGAGGCGTACCGTTGATGGGAGACAGTGTTTATCATGCGGACGATGTAATACCATCTGTGCGAAACACTTTTGAAGAATGCGTGGAGTATATTGTAGAGGAGTGTGATGCTGCCGCCGCCGATCTACCCTGGGCGCATAATGGTGAAAATTATGGACGTATTAATAAGGCTGCATGCTATGGGCTGAAATCTCGGTTATTGTTATATGCAGCCAGTCCACTTTTTAACGGAGAAGGGCTCGCTACCGAGGAACCGTTGCGTAGCATTTCTGCATATCCGGATGTCGATAAAACAAGATGGGAACGAGCAGAACAGGCTGCGGTCCAGATTATCGAATCTGGAGAATATAGCCTTCATCTGAATAATACGAAGGAACCTGGATATGGATTTTATGAAGTATTTCAATTGCGTAAAAATAGTGAATATTTATTGGCCCGGATGCAGCCTAGTAACCGCGATCTGGAGGGGATATGGAATCCACCAACGTTTGGGGTAAGCAGCCCCGGAGCTTATCCATACTTGGAGACGGTCAACGCTTTTGGAATGCAAAACGGCTTGTCTATTGAAGATCCGGCCTCAGGTTATGACGTGAGGAAACCATACCAAAACAGGGATCCAAGGTTGGCTAATACTGTCACTAGGGACCAATCGATGGTTTTCCATCGAGATGGCTTAGCACGGCGCCCTGTCAATATTTTCATTGACAAAACGAATCCAAATAATATCAGTTCGGGTCAGGATGCGGTATACAAGGGGACACCAACGGGCTACTACACCTACAAGATGGTAAACAGAGATGTCGCCGCGGACTGGTTTAATACGGAGACTCCCCGTTGCCTGCCAATTATTCGTTATGCGGAAATTTTATTGAACTACGCCGAAGCACGCAATGAAAATATTGGTTTACCCGATGCAAAAGTCTATCAAGCTGTCGAGGCAATTCGAGAACGTGCGGGGCTTGTTCCATTTACATTGCCAACAGGCCTTTCTCAGGCCGATATGCGTGAGATTATTAGAAATGAACGGCAAAAAGAGCTTGCTTTTGAAGGACACCGTTTCTTTGATGTACGCCGTTGGAAAATAGCTGAAGTTGTTGAGAATAGACAGCTCCATGGCACCGAACCGGTGCGGATCTCCTCCATTACGACCTACAACACGATTAAAGTGAGAAAAAGA
>NZ_JABMCQ010000331.1 GCF_013179575.1 Sphingobacterium shayense
GGCCGAAGAATTTCAAAAACGGCGAGGATACGATTTAACAACATTTATCCCTGTGTTGGCGGGTTATGTTGTGGGAAGTGTAAATGAATCGGAAGCTTTTTTACATGACTATCGGCAAACAATAGCTGATCTTCTCCAAGAGAGAGGATTTCAGACATTACGTAACAAGGCGACCGAATATGGTGTGGATTTTACGGCCGAAACCACGGCGCCTGTTATGACGAGCGACGGTCTTACTCATTTCAGTCTTACTGACCGCACGATGGGCGAGTTCTGGTACCGCAGTCCCTCGCATGATAAACCGAATGATATTTTGGATGCCATTTCTGGTGGACATATATACGGGAAGAACATAGTGATGTCTGAAGCATTTACACAGATTCGCATGCAGTGGGATGAACATCCGCGGCTTCTTAAATCTTTACAAGACCGAAATTACGCACTTGGAGTTAACAACTTAGTCTACCATGTTTACGTGCATAATCCGTGGATGGACCGGAAGCCTGGAATGACCTTAGATGGGGTAGGTACCTATTTCCAAAGAGATCAAATATGGTGGAAGCCCGCAAAAGCATGGGTAGATTATGGCATACGTTCGCAACAACTCCTGCAGCACGGTAAGCCCGTGCGTGATGTAGCTGTATTCATTGGAGAAGAAATTCCGCGTCGGTCCCTTTTGCCTGATCGTTTGACGGATGTGTTACCCGGTATTATTGGCGAGCATCGCGTTCGGCGAACGAAAAAGCATCTTGAAAATGAAGGACAACCCCTTCAGAAGGTGGCCTCGGTAACCACTTCTGCAAATATGTATAACCCCGAGGATTGGATAGATCCACTTCAGGGCTACGCATACGATTCTTTTAATCCTGATGCGTTGCTAAATAAATCGGTAGTAGTCGGTAATAAGGTTGTGTTTTCAGATAATATAGCCTATGATGTCCTTGTAGTACCCGACTGTCATCTGCTGAATCCAAATTGTGGACAGATTTCAGTGGCAGTGCTCGAAAAATTTTCGAGTTTAATTCATCAGGGTGCCCGGGTCATATTTCAAGCTAAACCGCACAAGATTATAGGGAAGGTTAGTGCAGCAGACTCCGTGAAATTTAACCATTTGCTTATCGACCTTTTCCAAAACATGCAAAAGGACGCGAGGGGAGAGTACAAAAAAGTTGGAAAGGGTGAG
>NZ_JABMCQ010000332.1 GCF_013179575.1 Sphingobacterium shayense
CATGTTCCGGTAGCCTTTTCAAGAAATTTATCAAGGTTAATCTCCTTTTCTGAATTATCAAAAGCGCGCAGCGCTTTCAGATGTACAAAAGTCTGTTTCGGATCACTCACTTTTATAGGGAAATTTAGTGACTCACCTTTTTCTAAAAATATCTCATCCAAAAAAAACTTAGTTGCTGCCTGCTCTTCATCAACCTGAGGACCGCCAAAGGGCCAACCTGTGCCTAGATTCATATCCACCCCCATATCGTGTTCAGCAGCTTGCTGAGTCGTGAAATCAAGCATATCCAGCCACTGCGGAGATAAAAAAGAGATATAACGAGATTCATATCCTTTGGCGCCGTATATCGGTGTCACCTCAACTCCACCCAAACCCGCCTCATCAAAAAGGCGTAATTCGCGTTGAATGTTCTCTTTGTCAACCGCCGAACCTAACCACCACCAACGCGTCCATGGTTTCATTTCTTTAGTAACTTCGGGCCATAACTCCTGCGCGATGCCCGTCAAAAACGTACAACAGCAAAACAATGCTAAAACTATTTTCTTCATTTTCATTTGTTAATCTAAATGGAACACTTCAACCAATGGAGTGGTGACCGGAGAAAAATCCGAATTGGTATCCATTAAGTCAGCCATATATTTCCACCATCTTTGCACTACTTCCATATTTCCAAGATCTTGTGAGGACTCCCCAGTAAGCCGTTGCACAGCAAAAAGAATATCCGTTTGTTCATCCAAAAAAATACTGTAGTCGCTAACGCCATTTTCTCTAAGCAAGGAGATTAATTCGGGCCATATCTCCGCATGTCGTCGCTGGTACTCCTGCCGCATCCCGGGCTTCAGTTTCATTTTAAAAGCAATCTTTTGCATCATTTCATTTTTTCGTAAGCTTCAAACTCGATTATACTAAACGTTCCCTCAGCAGCATCTCGTAAGACTCCGTCATCCAATTTCTTCCCACCAATCTCGGAATGTTTATTCTCTTGTGCAATTTTAGAGGCCCCTTTTAGTTGAATTTTCACCCGTTGTCCACGTGTCGGTGGCAACAAAATACAATCATAACCTAATGTAGTCTTCGTGTTGCCATCAAATACAAGGTTCCCATCAACAAAAACTTGCACAGGATAACTACGTGAGCGAAAATTGTTCACTTTAATATCTAACTCGTCAATTT
>NZ_JABMCQ010000333.1 GCF_013179575.1 Sphingobacterium shayense
GGCGCTTGGTTTCTTTCAAGGCGAGTTCAATGCTACAACACTTGTGAATGACACGTGGACGCCAGAAAATCCAGGAGCCAAGTTTCCTCGCTATGTATGGGCGGATCAATTAAATGCAAAGAACTTTGACAGACCAAGCGATCTTTTTTGGAAAAAATCAAATTACCTAGCATTTAGAGAGGTTACCTTAAGCTATTCTGTTCCACAGGATTGGATTAGCAGAGCCAAAATATCTGGCTTA
Source organism: Sphingobacterium shayense (assembly GCF_013179575.1). Lineage (GTDB taxonomy): Bacteria > Bacteroidota > Bacteroidia > Sphingobacteriales > Sphingobacteriaceae > Sphingobacterium > Sphingobacterium shayense. The sequence goes on from NZ_JABMCQ010000333.1 coordinate 242, forward strand.
ACATTATCGGTAACCGGACAAAACCTAGGCTATATTACAAACAAGATGAACGTTCTACCAGAACGTACTGGCTTCCAAAACAGTGCTTATACGATACCAACGATGTTAATATTTGGGGGTAAGATTACGTTCTAATTTATTAAGTAAATAATTATGAAAAAGTATATAAAAATAGTAGCTGTTGCTTTGTCAATATTCAGCTTAACAGCTTGCAATAAGCATCTCGATTTTGCACCTGAAGACTTCTATGCTGATGGCAATTATTGGCGAAATGAAACGCAAATAAGCGGATTTATGACCGGTATACACAATAGTCTTCGGGACGCTCAATTCACCCTTATTCGACTTGGGGAAATGCGTGGAGGAGGATTCGAAAACCAAGCGCGAATGGACGTATCATTGAATGACTTAGGGATCATCGAACATAATTTAACAGAGGTATCTCCAGGCATAGCCAGCTGGGCCGGTTTTATGAACACTATACTTCAAATCAATTTATTTATCAATAAAGTTGAAGCAGTTACGTTTTTAAGCGAGGAAAAAAAAGGTGAATTCTTAGGCCAAGCCTATGGTTTGCGTGCCTTCTTTTACTTTCATTTGTTACGCACGTATGGAAGTGTTCCCTTACGTTTATCGGCAGATGTTATTCTAAATAAACCCGATCCAGTGGAATTACGGTTAGCGCGAGCGAGCGAGGCGGAAGTACTTGCAGCAATTAAATCAGATATTGCATTCTCGCTTTCAAACTTTGGTTCTATCGTTAGCTCAAATAAAACCTATTGGAATTTGAATGCGACTCGCATGTTAAAGGGCGAAGTATACCTTTGGTCAGCAAAAGTATACAACAACATTGAGGATCTGACAGATGCAAAAACTGCATTAAACGATATCACGGGGTACACGCTGATGGAGGATTTCGCATCCGTTA
>NZ_JABMCQ010000334.1 GCF_013179575.1 Sphingobacterium shayense
ATAGATATGCCACTACGAAATAATTCATTGATTGTTTTGTACGGCTTTGTTCTTCCCTTTAGCAAGTGTGATACTTCTTGTTGCTGCAACGACTTTACCTGACGGAAACCTAAACGTAAGACATGATGCGTTCCTGATTTTTCTTCTAGTGTATTATCCCAGTGGGAGTGGTTGATGTCCACGGGGCGCACCTGAATACCGTGTTTACGTGCGTCAATAACAATTTGTGCGGCAGAATAAAATCCCATAGGTTGACTGTTCAGCAGGGAACAGGCAAAGATATCAGGGTAATAACATTTTATCCAAGAGGATATATAAACCAAAAGGGCAAAGCTTGCTGCATGACTTTCTGGGAAACCATAACTACCAAAACCCTCGAGTTGGCGATAAATACGGTGTGAAAAATCTTCTTCATACCCATTTTTTATCATTCCTTGGATGAGCATTCGCTTGTATTCAGCGACCTTGCCTTTAGCTTTGAAAGTGGCCATGCTTCGACGTAAACCATCCGCTTGTGCCGGGGTAAAGCCTGCGGCAACAATAGCGATTTCCATCGCTTGTTCCTGAAATAGGGGAACACCTAGGGTGCGCTTCAGAATCTCTTCAAGCTCTTTGGAAGGGTACTCGACTAGTTCCTCATTGTTTCGCCTTTTTAAGTAAGGATGTACCATATCTCCCTGTATCGGACCGGGGCGGACAATGGCTACCTGGATGACTAGATCATAAAAATCCTTGGGTCTCAGGCGAGGGAGCATAGACATCTGTGCGCGGCTCTCAATTTGAAATACGCCTAAGGTGTCCGCAAGGCTAATCATTTGATAAACATTAGAATCATCCTGATTGATGTTTGCCAACGTAAGATCGAGGTCATAATGTTTCTTGGCTAACTCAAACCCTTTGCGGATGCATGTTAACATTCCTAGGGCCAGTACGTCAATTTTAAGAAAACCGAGCGCTTCAATATCATCTTTGTTCCATTCGATGTTGGTGCGATCTTCCATTCGTGCATTGATAATTGGGCACAGGTCCCAAAGATTGTTTTGGGTGATCACAAAACCTCCAGTATGTTGACCAAGCTGCCGCGGGAAGCCTATATAGGTGTTTGTCAGTTCAAGTGTCTTTTTTAAATGGAGATCGTTTGCATCAAATCCATCTGTAGTAGA
>NZ_JABMCQ010000335.1 GCF_013179575.1 Sphingobacterium shayense
GGTGGCATAACCTGTGAAGGTACCAATCTCCAAAACGCGTTTCGGTCGAACCAAATGAGACAACAAAGAGAGCACTCTTCCTTGAAAATGCCCCGATAACATGTGAGGCATTGTCTCCCGCAAATAGGTCTCCCTGTTGATGCGTTTTAGTAGGTCATTTTCGGGGTCACAAATTCCTTCCAAATAGGTATTTAACGTGTCCTGATTTTCAAACATTGTCACAAAAATATAAAGTCAGCTGATAAAGCGAAAACATTTAACACATATTATGTTATTCGCACCATGGAGTAAAAAAAACATAAAAGGCCTTTAAATGTGTTTAAAGGCCTTTTATAGTATGTATTTTTAACTAATAAAGAGTCGCAGTAATTAGTCTTAAAAACTCTGATCGTGTAACATCATTCTGAAACGCCCCTGTAAAAGCCGACGTCGTTGTTACTGAATTCTGTTTCTGTACTCCGCGCATGGCCATACACATATGCTTGCACTCCATGACTACGGCAACACCTGCAGGATTAAGTGTGTCCTGTATGCAATCTCGAATTTCATTCGTCAAACGCTCTTGTACCTGCAATCTACGAGCGAACGCATCAACAACACGCGGGATTTTGCTTAGCCCTACTATACGGCCGTTGGGAATATAGGCGATATGCGCTTTACCAAAAAAAGGAAGCATATGGTGTTCACACATCGAATATACTTCGATATCCTTAACGACAACCATCTGGCTGTATTCTTCTTCAAACATTGCACCCCTTAATATCTCGGCGGCATCAACATCGTAGCCATGCGTCAAATATTGAAGAGCCTTGGCTACACGTTCGGGAGTTTTTACTAAACCTTCTCTGGTCGGATCTTCCCCTAGCGCGCGGAGAATCGTTGGGTAATGCGACGCAATATTCTCAACTTGCTGTTGATTATATTGATCAATTTTAATATATCCGTCTTGTTCTTCGCTATCCAAAGATGTTATCTTACTCATTGTATCTGGTATAAGGTAATTAAAAGCCCTGTTTCAGAGCCCATTGTGATTTTAAACATTCCGTAATGTACTACGTAATGGGTGATAAAGACGTTCTTTTTAACTAT
>NZ_JABMCQ010000336.1 GCF_013179575.1 Sphingobacterium shayense
CCGCCGAGGACACTAAATGAGGTTTCAGCATTGCTGAAACCTCATAATATAGCTTTAAAGCCACTTGACACGGGGTTTTTAGATAGCACGGCAGATAGTTTTTGTAGACATTTTGTAGACATTAAATTATCGTGCCCATGGTTAAAACTAGAAACCCAGAACCCATGTTCAAATGTTCAACCAAACTTCACGTTTGGAAAGCACGTGTCAAGAAGAATGGAAACTCTTCTCTTTACATTCAAGTTTACATTTCATCGGCTCATACGCATGAGCGAGACTTTTTCCCGTTGGATTTGGAATGGCCAATTGATCGAATTGATTTTGAAAATGGCCGGCTTCTGCCTAAACATAAAGATGATCCGGACGTTGATGATTTCAATATGATAATCCTAACTGAACGATCGAAATACAACGAGGTCTCAAAAATTTACAGACTTTCTGAACGTCATCTAACCATTGACATCTTGAAAAGGGAAATGCTTTTTCTTGATTCAACACGATCTGTTGTCGCCTACTTTACTAAAATTCGAGAAGAGTTATATCGAAAACGTATTATTACCCACGAAACATATAAGCATTATGGGGCCACAATAAATCGCATTGAAGAATTCCAAAACAACGTTAGGTTTGATCAGATTAACAAGAGATGGATAGAGAAGTTTAAGGCTTTTCTCAAGGACAAGGGGAATGGACACAATACTGTATGGACACGTGTTAAGGAAATGAAAGCGATGCTCAGACGAGCTAATGAGGAAGTAACGATACATGTTGATAATTCAGCTATCCACTATTCTAATCGTCCTCTAGAAACACCAACGGTTTTCTTGAACAGGATTGAAGTGAATCTGTTGAAAGATAAACTTAAAACTGGAGAACTGACTAGAATAGAGACCGCTGTTTTAAAAGCATTCCTGTTCTCGTGCTTCACCAGCCTTAGAATATCCGACGTATACCAAGCAGACAAGACTTGGTTCCTTAGTGATAATTTTCTTTTTTTTACCATGCAGAAGAACAAAGATAGGCGGCCCAAGACGATTAAGATTCCTATAGCCCCCATGGCCATTGAATTTATAC
>NZ_JABMCQ010000337.1 GCF_013179575.1 Sphingobacterium shayense
GATCTTTTGTATCTTCGATTGTAAAGTTTCCCGAAATCTGGGAGTTTCCGTTAGGGATTTCTTCGTTAACCGTCGGTGCGGAATATACTACTCCGTCCAAAACAATAGCGACGGCTTCCTTGTTTTGAGCAGCTTCGGCTGTTATTTTGCGCCACTGACGCGCCCCATCCGTGTTCATTTCCATAGAAACAACAGGATTGTTTTGCTGATCAAAGTCGTCGCGAGCATTCGTGATGACATCACCCGTTAATATAGCGCCGCTTTCGTTTGCAGCTTTTTTTATCGCATATAATGAAATGTAATTTGGCGAGTTTTGTTCCGGTTTAACTGCCCACAATAATTGCAAGTTACTTGGGATAGTAGCTCTAACTTCTGGACGGTTTAAGAAACTATTAACCCGCGCCGTATCTTTCAAAAGGGCAACGCCAACCATTGGTCCTGGCGCAAGAGTTGGCTGACCATTTTGACCCATTCCTGTCGACGGATTGAGAATAGCAAATAGCGGATTATTGGCGGCCAATTCCGAATCAATTGCGCTAGAATCCGTAGAATCTTTCGTGCTGGCACCTAGGTTCGCTAAAAGATTATCATCATTTTTTGTACTGTCGGCAGTGGTCGAGTCAACTTTGGCTGTAGTTTCTGGTTTTGCAGTAGACGATTTTGTCGTTGAAGCCAAGATTCCGTTGATGTTTTCTAACAACGGATATACTTGAAAGTTATCATGTGTTTGATAAAACTCTAATTTCGCCGATCCCTGTAATAGTTTGCGAACGCGCTCTTCATCATTCACACCAGGAAGTTCCACTAAAATGCGGTTTGTGCCTTGTTGAACCTGAATGTTCGGAGAAGCTACACCAAACTTATCGATACGTGTACGTAGTACTTTATACGAGTTTTGGATGGCATTGTTTGCTTCTGTATTTAGAAAGTTTTTAACATCGTTATCGGAACTTGCCTTGTTGATTAACGAAGAATTATCTCGTGTCGCAAAGAATGATGCTAGCGGTGTTGTAGCGCCGCTTTCTTTATATTCGTTAAC